>JAHDCJ010000006.1:28130-34274 GCA_020629935.1 Saprospiraceae bacterium
TTTTGAGTGAGTGATTACTTGCCCTTCTTTTTTGCTTCTACAAATTTGCGTAAATCATCAAAGTACAGCATACCTACCAAGGTAGTGTCGTTAAAAACGGGAAGGGTACGTAAATGATTGTGCGCCATCAAAAAATAAATCTCATTTACCTTTTCTATTGGACGTAGTTTATGAAATCGATTTTCCATAATCTCACCAATTGTTTGTTGAGGAGATGAAGTGACCTTTTGCAAAATATCTTCTCTAGCTAACATGCCTACGGGGTCATTATTTTCGTCAACAACCAGATAATCTTTTGCGGTATTGCTAACCAATGCTTTCGATGCATCCAATAAACGATCTTCTTTTTTCAATAATAAAAAATCTTTATCCATGACTTCATCAATGGTAGATGCTCCAATTCGATGAATGACTTGTACATGTTGAAATTCTTTGCGGGCACTCATCAAGAAAAAACCACCAATCAATATTAAAATAGGATTGGTATTTAAGCCTGGAACCTGAATGATATTCATTCCCCATAAAATTAAGAATAGAGAAAAACAAGCACTCAAAAAGAAGACAATTCCCGTAGCAAAATAGCGAGACATTTTCATAGAAAGAATAGCCCGCAATACACGCGAACCATCCATAGGAAAAGCTGGAATTAAATTGGAAACCGCTAATAAAATATTGGTAGCAAAAATCAATAATAAAAAATTGTCACGGTAGGGATTGATCGAATCAAAATACCGAAGTCCATTTGGAATAAGCCACAAGAGAAAAGGGAAAATACAAAGTGCAATTAAACCATTCATTAGTGGTCCAGCCAATGCAATGCTAAATTCTTCAATGGGTTTTTTAGGCGCTGTTTTTAAACTGGCTACTCCACCAATAGGTAAGATGTCAATACTTTGCGTTTCAATCCCAAAGTATTTAGCTGCTATGGCATGACCGAGTTCATGTAAAATAACACAAAGGAAAATAGTCAGAATGAAACCAAGAAGCCAAAGTATCCCATTGATGCTATAGCCATAATTGCGACCCGCATAAGCCATGTAAATGAGCAATAAAGAAAAGCTCCAATGCAAACGAATGGGAATACCAAATACCTGACCTAATTTAAGGGAACCGTTCACTAATCTTTTATAAACTTAAAGGTTTGTAATTTATCATTGGCTTGTATTCGTATAAAATATAAACCTGAAGATAATGTATGAATATTAAACGTATGTTGAAGTTTTTGCCCAGCATTCAAATTTATCTCGCTAATTTTTTGGCCGTGAATATTTAAGATAGCAAGCTGTACATTCTCAGATATTACCTCACCATTGATTTCTAAAACATGGCTCGCTGGATTTGGAAAGAGCCTTACATTTTCTACTACGATTTGTTCAGTAGAAATGGGTAAACAATTCTGTTGATAAGTAATGCCTGTATCATTCGTTAGATTGCCATTAAAGCTTGCCCAAGCCGCCGCATCATTTTTTAAATAATAATTATAAAAAGGAATGAGGTACTTAAAGATCATAGCATGTTGATCCTCTCTACTCAAGGAACCTGATCCACAAGTTATTTCTCCTAGTTCACAAGTAAAATTGGAAGTAGCAAATTTACAATGTCCTGCACCGGTAATATCAATATATGTTTTACAGTCTGAAGCCAAATCGTTATACATCAATAATTGATTGTCGGCGGGAGGTGTAATACAATCTTCTGAGCCTGCAAGAACAAGTGTCGGGACAATAATTGATGTGGCTGCACTAATTGCGGAGGGCGTAGTTTCAGCTGCGGCAAAAGAAACCATACAGGTTATATTCGTATTATTTTCTGCGGCTAAAAAAGAAGCACCACCACCCATCGAATGTCCCATGATAGCGGAAGTAGTTCCAACTACACCAGATAAAATAGATCCAGAATTACTTCCCTCTTGTTGAAGGCTAGTAACCGCATAGGCTAAATCTTCGCCAAAGGCAGCATGATCTGGAAAACCAGTTTCGGTATCAACCAAGCCTACAATATAACCTAATGGCACTAACGAATCGACGATATGTAAATAAGCATCTACGCCCATCAAAAAACCATGACCAACAACAATTATAGGGTGATTACTTCCTGTAGCGGCTACATCGGTTCCTGTACTCATTGCTGGATAATGAATCTCCACAGGAATAGATCTATTACTTCTTGCAGGATCTGTAAAAGTAATGTCTGTAGTCCCAATTTGGAATTGGCTCCACAAGGAAGATATAAAGAGTAAATTTAGAAGTAAAGTAGAAAGTAATTTCATAAGGTTGATTTATTTCGGATTTAAGCTTGTTGTAACGTACTAGGATTTATGTATCCGTAGAGATATTATCCCAATCTTGCTCTCTATAATTAGTAACCCAATTAAGTGTATAATGTCTTTCATAGACTACACCTGGATGTACATCATTAATGGGCTCATTTTTCAATCGTGCATCTACACAAGCCCAATGGATACGATAAATTAAATCTAAGGTATCCATGATTTCTTTAGCAGAGCGCATTTCTTTGGCAGATGCTATAAAATTTTCTGGTCCTTCACTCATTCCTTTAAAAGGATAAGATTCAATCTCATTTAGGTTACAAAGATTATTGGGAAAATCAAGTCGATCAATTTTCTTTAAGAGCCAAAGTAGAATCCAGATACTTTCTGCTTTCCATGTTTCCATTCTGCGGATTTCTGGACTTGGATTTTTTATGAAAAACTTTTCCTTTTCGGTAACCCAATTCCAAAGATGAAATTTATCAAAGTATGCGGTAATTTCTTCTTGGTTAATATTTTCAAAAGCGAACAAATTAACGGCGGCTAAGATGGCGCATCGTTGGGCAATTTCTGTGGGGCTTTTAAGTATAATGTCTTGTTCACTTTTAGTGTGTGGTAAGTGAGTATTTACTTTTAATTTTCGTTCTGTGATCTCTTTTTCGGATTGCTTTTTTCGAGCAATTTGATCAGCGGAAAGGTCTTCAAGGTTTTCTTTTGGCGAAGGAATTTGAGCTACAAAGTCATTGACTTGTGAAATACCCTGTGTGTTTAATAGTAGTTCTTCTTCACTATTAAATAAAGAATGACCATTCCAAAAAACAAAGCCATCGACAGCTTTTGCAAATTCAAAAACCCAATCTTTAAACACATCAATTTCAGTACTGGCGACAAAACCATAGGCTACATGAAAGTGTTGTATTTGTGTTAGGATTTGACTTTGTACTTCGGTATTTGGAGTAGGAATATTTTGAAAAAAATGGAACATTCCCATGATCATATTATTAAAGTCTACGCCTTCTCTCGAACTACTTTTATTAGAAACGGTTAGCGTTGCTTTAGGATAAGCGCGTGTAGTTTCAATACTTAGGCTTTTCCAATTATCGGGTTGTCCGTCTAATTGGATATTCCCGTTTTTATTATCAAGAGCAAGAAAGCCAGAAAGTAAATCGGGGTTACTACTAAAGATGGTACAACTGTTCATGACCAATGATTTTGGTAAAAAAAAATTAACCTTCAGGATGGAATCGTCTGATCTTTGCACCTATTGCATTTAATCGAGTATCAATATTTTGATAGCCTCGATCAATTTGGTGAATATTGTGGATCACACTTTTTCCTTCGGCAGACATGGCGGCAATTAATAATGCAACACCTGCACGAATATCTGGAGAAGTCATTTGAATACCACGTAAAGGGAACTGACGGTTTAAGCCGATGACCGTTGCGCGGTGTGGATCACATAAAATAATTTGAGCGCCCATATCAATGAGTTTGTCTACGAAAAACAATCGACTTTCAAACATCTTTTGGTGAACGAGAACACTACCTTTTGCTTGTATGGCAACGACTAATAAAATACTCATAAGATCAGGAGTAAAACCTGGCCAAGGCGCATCATAAAAAGTCATTATAGAGCCATCAATAAATGATTGGATTTCATAAGACTCTTGGGAAGGGATATAGATATCATCTCCTCTAAATTCAAATTGAATACCTAATTTTCTAAAGACAGAAGGAATAATTCCGAGTTCTTTTATTTGACAATCTTTGATAGTGATTTCAGATTTAGTCATTGCGGCTAATCCGATAAAACTACCAATTTCAATCATGTCAGGAAGGATTCTATGCGAAGCTTTATGTAATTTTTCTACTCCTTCAATGGTCAATAAATTAGAGCCTACACCATTAATTTTTGCGCCCATATTATTGAGCAATTTACAAAGTTGTTGGAGGTAAGGCTCACAAGCTGCGTTATAAATGGTTGTTGTTCCTTTTGCCATGACTGCGGCCATAACTACATTGGCGGTACCAGTAACTGAAATTTCATCCATGTGAATATAAGTACCTTGGAGTTGTTTACTCTTAATAGAGTAGGCCATGTTTTCTACATCATAATTAAAGTCTGCTCCGAGTTTGACAAAGCCGCTAAAGTGGGTATCCATTCTTCGGCGCCCTATTTTATCTCCACCAGGTTTGGGAAGGATGGCAATTCCAAGACGGGCGAGTAAAGGCCCCATAAGCATAACGGAACCACGAATTCTTCCAGCCTGTTTTCTAAAATCTTCGGTGTATAAATAATCGACATCAATGTTGTCTGCTTGGAATGAGTAAGTGTCTTTGTTTATTTGTTCAACAACAACCCCAAATCCTTTTAAGAGATTTAAGAGTTTATTGACATCAAGGATATCAGGAACATTGGAGATAGTTACTTTTTCATCGGTAAGTAAAACGGCACATAACACTTGAAGTGCTTCGTTTTTTGCGCCTTGAGGAATAAGTTCTCCTTTAAGAGAACATCCTCCAATGACTTCAAAAGATTCGGATTTCATAGATTTAGATATTAGTGGACGAACCACAAGCAGAAAGCAAATCTTGATTTGTTTTAAAGAGCGAAGGAAATTTAGATGTAAGCCTTAGCGTAGGCAATGACTTGCAAATAAGATTATCGAATCTTTTTAAACAAGGTCCATAAAGTTGGACTAATATTTCTTTCGCTTGTAATTTTTATTTTTCTTATAATTTTTGCTGTGTCCTTTGTGGTGTTTTGGTGATTTGATTCTACTTTTATTAGGAAGCAATAAAGAATCGATATTTGTTTTTCCTAGTTCAAAAGTCAATTGATTTTTGGATAAGGTTTCCAGATCATTTTTTATAATATCATCACTAACCACTTCTCGGTTCCATGTTTTAAAAGCCATTTTCATATAAGCTGCAATAACTTCGGTGAACCTTATTTTTTTTTCAGGATCTTCCATAGCAACGGCTTTCTTAATCATGGTATGTACGTTTTTGCCATAATGGCGATACCTCATTTTAATTTGAGGATAAGGTACTTGACTCGGCTTAACTTTGGCTTCTTCAGCAGAAGTAGGCACAGGCATTGGTGGTGTAACCTTAAGGTCATATTCCGCGATTTTAAAGACATGCGACCATATTCTATGAAGATAGTCATCAATGACTTTAGTTTGCGGATTCATTTGTGTCATCAAGCGAACCACTTTTTCTACAAAGGCTTGCCGATACTCATCATCTTCAAGCGTTTTAGCATGTTGAATTAATTGTTGAACACAACGGCCATATTCAGGAATAATAAGTGGTTCTAAGCTAGTATTATATTTCATTGTAAATTATTCTACAGTTACAGATTTAGCCAAATTTCTTGGTTGATCTACATTACACCCTCTAAGGCAAGCAATGTGATAAGCAAATAATTGAAGGGGAATAACAGAAAGTAAAGGTGTTAATGGTTCTTCAGTATTTGGGATAGAAATACAATAGTCGGCTAATTTACTAATGACTTCTTCTCCTTCAATGACGATGGCTAAAACTTTTCCTTTCCTTGCTTTTACTTCTTGAATATTACTTACAATTTTTTCGTGGGCACTTTTATTGGTAGCAATAACGATGATTGGCATATTTTCATCAATCAAAGCAATTGGGCCATGTTTCATTTCTGCAGCAGGATAACCTTCTGCATGGATGTAAGAAATTTCTTTAAGTTTTAGTGCACCTTCAAGGGCAACAGGGAAGTTAAAACCTCTACCAAGGTATAATGCATTGGTAGAATCTTTGAAGTTGTTAGCAAGGTACTTGATCTTTTCATCATTCGCAAGTACCTCTTTAACTTTATTTGGAATATTCCAGAGTTCATTAAT
>JAHDCJ010000006.1:34374-78916 GCA_020629935.1 Saprospiraceae bacterium
CCACGCATACAATCAGCAATGGTCTTTGGTTGTTCATGAATTTCCTTAAGCATGTAATGATCATACCCTCCTTTTTCCAGCATCTCAATTTCCATTTCCAATTTTTGGACAAAAGGGGTTTGGATGACATTATCTACATTCTTTAGCACGAGTTCTCCCGAGCGATTTAATACGGCAATTTCATCGTTTTTAAGATAGACTACGTCTTTGGTATATTCTACTATTGGGGTAGCATCAGAAGCTAGATAAAATTCATTTTCTCCAATACCAATAACTAAAGGGCTCCCTTTTCGTGCAGCAATAAGTTGATCTGGATTTTTTTTATCCATAACCACAATTGCATAAGCACCAATCACCTTTGAAATAGCAATACGTACAGCCTCTTCTGTTGAAAGATTATCTTTTGATTGAATGGCTTCAATAAGATGAATGAGCACTTCGGTGTCGGTTTCACTTATAAATTCATGGCCATCTTTTATTAAGGCCTTTTTAAGTGAATCATAATTTTCAATGATTCCATTATGGATAATAGCGAGTTCCTTGTTTCCAGAGAAGTGTGGATGTGCATTAATATCATCAGGTTTCCCATGAGTTGCCCAACGAGTATGTCCCATTCCTATAGTTCCAGACAAATTATCACTGTCAATGTTATCTATAAGGTCTTGGACCTTTCCTCTTCGTTTATGAATTTTCAATTCATTTTGTTGGATAAGTGCGATTCCTGCACTATCATAACCTCGATATTCAAGCCGTTTAAGCCCGTTAATAACGATAGGATAAACCTCTTTATCCCCGATATAACCCATTATTCCACACATAGACTATATTTTAGTATAGATTAAATTTAATTTCATTTGTTGGGTTGCATTTTGACTGCCCCCTAAAATAACACGTGTAGCGGATTCTTCTCTAGGAAAAATAGAAATGAAAATTTTCTCATTTTCAATACCATCAATAATATCTTGAAAATGGCCACTTAAATTCAACGTGTATTTATAAAAACTGTTAACTCCATCAGTATCTAATGTTGGTGTTCCTCCAAAAACTTGAAAGTTACCTGATGCGTTTAAAGATACAAGTACATCTCCAATTAAAACGAGCTCTCCATCACTATCTTTCTTTGTAACAATAAGTTGAGGAGGATAAGGATATAATAAGCTGTCTTCAGGAGCAGCGATAAAAACTTCTAGTTCTGCTTTGTTGACAATAACATCATCGATTTCTTCTGCATAAGGAAATTCAACTGTTGCATTTAGTCCTTCCATCCCTTGAATAAAAGACAATTCTTGGGGGTTGCTCGCGGTGCCATCTAAATAACTTTGCACGGTACCTAAGCTTGGATCTTGTTCAAAATGCACTGTTTTTGCTGTTTGTGAATTGATGATCATGTTAAAGAATCGAGGCGTTTTAACTTCTACTTGGTAAGGTAAAGAAGTCATTGGATCAATTACAAATGTAGTATCCATGGTCACCATATCAATGGTAAAAGAATCTCGAAAACTTATGGAAGAATAATATAAGCTTAGACGCGTGTCTGGAGAAGCAAAGTTAAATCGAACCATTGCCGTGTTACTCGGGTCAGGTTGAATATTTAGTCCTTTGAAGAAATTTAAGAAATCAGAGGTTGTTGTATAAGCGGATGCATTATTTGGATCTAAAAGATCATTTGCAAAAGCAGCATCTAGCGGAATTCGCATTTGCGGAAATTGTTTCTCTCCATCTACAGTAACACTATCCGTAAAATTCGGAATGTGCCCGACTAAGCTTCCAACAGCCACTGGATCTACGCCAAAAGTTTGATCTGAATAATAGGTTGCCGCAGCGTCCAAATCTTCATTTATCCGATAAACATGATAGGTTTGTGGCATAGAAAATTCTCCACTATGTCCATCTACCGCATAAGCGAGCGAAAGCATTAATGAATCAAAAACCACATCAGTGAAATCGGGGTTGGTAGTAGATAATCTAAATTGTGTAAAGATCTCCGATTCAGAAGTTCCAAATGCAGGATCGTCTAATTTTCCACAAAGATAAAGTGCGAGTTGATTATTAAAATCAACATCATAAACTCGAACTACTGTATCTAAAGCGGTTCCAGAGATAATGCTTAATGTATCTGTAAATAATACATCTACATTGTCTTGAGGTGGGAGAATATCAGATCCTGTGATATCAGCTTTATTGCATGCATTTAGCAAAAAGAATACACCTGTCAAGAATAAATAAAATCTTGCCATCATAAAATTAAAGAAATAAATAGTTAAATGATTACCCTTCTAGTATCGTATTGTAGAACTCAAGATAAGCTGCAAGATCTTCTCCTGCATCAACAAACGATAATACGGGTTTTTCAAGTTTGTCTAATTTTTTGGAAATTCCATTTAGCGCTTCACTACCTAAAATCACTGCATCACAAAGTTTTGTTGCACCTTCGTGTAGAGTAACTCCAGCTTCAGAAACATAATCATCTAAATCTTTTTCAGTTAGATTATTAATAGAAGCTTTTTGAGCAAAATTGCCAGACAAAGATTCTTCAAACGTTTCAGAGTATAAAGAATAAATGACTTTAGAATCCTTAAAAATTGGATCGTTATGATATACAGTCTTTAAATAAAGGGGAACTAAACTTGTCATCCAGCCATGGCAATGGATAATATCCGGAGCCCAGCCAAATTTTTTCACTGTTTCTAATGCGCCTTTGCAGAAAAAGACCATTCGGTCTGTATTATCCTCAAAAGGCACACCTTCCGCATCTTTAAATACATGTTTTCTTTTGAAAAAATCTTCATTATCTAAAAAGTAAACCTGCATTCTTGCTCCTGGTAAAGAAGCTACTTTTATAATTAATGGATAGTCATCATCATCTACGATAATATTCATCCCAGATAATCTTACTACTTCATGTAGACGATGCCGACGCTCATTAATAATGCCATAACGTGGCATTAAAACTCGGATTTCCATACCACTTTCTTGTATGTATTGTGGAAGTCTGCGAGCAACATCAGAAATTTCTGATAGTAAAGTATAGGGCTCCATCTCCTGCGTAATAATCAACACTCTCTTTTTATCCATATAAAGGGTTATTTTTTTTCTTGCGAATAATCTCGTTTTATAGCTTGCAAATTTACAAAAAAAATCGGACTTTCCCCCTTTTATTTACAGTAAGCGACCTCCTTTGAGGCTTTTAGTGTTAAGATTCTCTTAATTTAATTTATATATGAAAGTTTTTGAAAAAATAAAAGATCTACAACACCTACTCAACGAAAGTAGAAGTAAAAACGTTGCTATCGGATTTGTTCCTACGATGGGCGCATTACATCAAGGACATATTTCTTTGATTAAGGCTGCTCGTCAATCTTGCGATCTTGTGGTTTGTAGTATCTTTGTAAATCCTACCCAGTTTAATGATGTAGGTGATTTGTCAAAATATCCAAGGACAATTGAGAAAGATAAAAGGATGCTGATAGAAGAAGAAACAGATATTTTGTTTTTACCTTCTGTAGAAGAAATTTATCCTAAAGACATAGACACTACAAATCCTTATGATTTTGGTAAAATGGCTGAGATTATGGAAGGGGCTCATCGTCCTGGTCATTTTGATGGTATGGCGCAAGTAGTTGCCCGTTTGTTACGTATTGTAGAGCCTCATAAAATTTTTATGGGACAAAAAGATTTTCAACAACAGGCCATCGTGCGGAAGATGATGGAATTGATGAAAATTGACACGGAATTGATTCGTTGTCCTATTATCCGAGAACCTGATGGTTTAGCTATGAGTTCGAGAAATGTTCATTTATCACCAGAAAATCGAAAATTGGCGACGATTATTTCTCAAACACTTTTTGAAGCAAAAGAAAACGCGAAAACCATGACGCTAAAAAAGGTGAAAGCCTTAGCTTTAGAAAAGTTAAATCACCCTGACTGCTCGGTTGATTATTTTGAAATTGTAGATGCGTACACAATTACACCAATATCTGATTTTGAAGATACGTCTTCTGCGGTAATTTGTACTACCGTCCAAATTGGAGGGATTCGTCTTTTAGACAATATTATTCTTTTTGAATAAACAGAATGCTCTATATAAAGAATTAAGATTGAATTGGAAAAATGGCATTAATTTTCTTTAATAAATGTATTGGATAAGTTGATTTGTAGATGTAACTTTGCGATCTATGATGATACAAGTTTGTAAGTCAAAAATACATCGAGCGACGGTCACCCAAGCTGATTTAAATTATATTGGTAGTATAACCATTGATGAAGATTTAATGGATGCAGCTAATTTAATTCCTAATGAACGTGTTCAAATTGTTAATAATAACAATGGAGAACGATTGGAAACATATGTCATAAAAGGCGAGCGTGGTTCAGGTGTAATTTGTCTAAATGGAGCAGCAGCAAGAAAAGTGGCTGTGGGTGATATTGTAATTATTATTTCCTATGCTTATATGGATTTTGAAGAAGCAAAAAAATATCAACCTTTACTCGCTTTTCCTAATGCAGAAAATAAACTTTAAAACAAGCTTTGAAAAATCTACTCCCCAATATCATAAAATTCTTGCTGTTCTTTGGACTCGGCTTTGCGATATTATATGTGGTTTATCAAAGTTTTCAAAAGTCTTATCAAGCGCAATGTGATTTAGATTTCATTACCGAATGTGTAAAAGCAGGAGAAGCAGAATCTATTTGTGCAAGTCGTACCCCTGTGGGAGATTGTAGTCTATTAGATAAAATTATTCAAGACTTTAAATCGTCCAATTTTTTGTGGTTGTTTGTGGTGATGATTTGTTTCCTTATCAGTAATGTTAGTCGTGCATTGCGATGGAATATGTTGATCCGACCATTAGGGCATTCCGTCCGTTTATTCAACACCTTTTTTGCTACAATGGCAGGGTATTTTGCCAATTTAGCGTTACCCCGATTTGGAGAGGTTGTTAAACCTGGATTGGTCACCAAATATGAAGGAATACCCATTGAAAAAGTAATGGGAACTATTGTGGTAGACCGTCTACTTGATGTGGTATGTTTACTAAGCATGATCGGTTTGGCTTTTATCTTGGAGTTTGACATATTGTATAAATATATCACTGAAAATGCAAGTGGTGGAGAAGGTATGTCTTTGACGAAAAAGATTATTTTTATTGGTATTCCTCTTGCTGGAATTATGACTTTAATTTTATTGTGGGTATTTAGAAAACGAGTCATGGAAATGGCTATTTATCAAAAGATAAAAAAGATTGTAATCGGTTTTATGGAAGGCATGAAGACCATTGCAAAATTAGAAAATAAAGGTCTTTTTATTTTTCATACACTTGTCATTTGGTTGATGTATTTTTTAATGACTTATCTTTGCTTTTTTGCCTTTGCGCCTACCGCACATCTAGGCCCAGTTATTGGTTTAGTGGTGTTTGTTTTTGGCGGATTAGGTATTGTAATTCCTTCACCAGGTGGCATGGGAAGTTATCATTTTTTAGTTTCCGCAGCGCTTATTATTTATGGAGTTTCGGCTCAAGATGCCTTCTCGTTTTCTAATATTTGCTTTTTTACCGTCAATTTTTGTAGTATTTTATTCGGTATCTTAGCGTTCATTTTACTACCTATTTATAATAAAAAGAATAAGGTAGATCTTCCTCAAGTATAAATAACTTCCTTCAATGATTGATCATAAAATTCATACGTTATCCAGTTTGGATAAACAAGTAACCCTGTGGAAAAATCAAGGGGCAGAAATTGTTTTTACGAATGGTTGTTTTGACTTAATTCATAAAGGTCATGTCGCCTATTTAATGGAGGCAGCGGCTTTAGGTGATCGTTTAGTTGTTGCCTTAAATTCGGACTCATCCGTACAGCAATTAAAAGGAAAACACCGACCAATCAAAGATGAAGAAAATCGACTGATGATCATGGCTGCATTTAGTTTTGTCGATGCGGTAGTCTTATTTGATAAAGATACGCCTTATGATACGATTGCTACGCTTAAACCTGATGTACTGGTCAAAGGTGGTGATTGGAAAATCGAGGAAATTGTGGGTAGTGATATTGTGATCGCTCAAGGAGGATTGGTCAAGAGTTTATCTTTTCATAAGGGATATTCTACTACAAAATTAGAAGATAAAATTATTCGTGCATCCAAGAAATAAGGAATTCTTATTCGTAGCGTAAAGATTCGATAGGATCAAGCTTCGAGGCTTTCATTGCTGGGTATAATCCAGAAACCATGCCTACGAAAAAGCAAAGAATAAAACCTAAGATAATCCAAGCCCAAGGAATGATAAAACTTCCATCCAATAAGATGGAAACTAAATTTCCAATCATTATTCCTAGTATAATTCCAACAATACCACCAATTTGACAAATGACTACTGCTTCGGTAAGAAACTGAAGAAGAATGTTTTTTCGCGTAGCGCCTAAAGCTTTACAAACACCAATTTCGCGTGTACGTTCGGTAACAGAAACGAGCATGATATTCATCAATCCAATCGCGGCGCCAAACAGGGTAATGATGCCTACAAAAATAGTTGCGATTCGAATAAATTTGGTGTTTTCTTGTAATAAAGCAAAAAGCCCATCACTTTTAGAAATTTCAAAATCATCGGTTTCTTTTAACTTTAAATTTCGTGCTTTTCGGAAAGTACCTATTGCTTCGTCAATGGCTGCATCCATATCAATGGCTTGGTTGACTTGCACCGAAACATTATAGGAATTCGTTTGAGATCCATAGTTCTGCCGTACATTGACTAAAGGCACAAACACTTGACGATCTCCAGAAAAGGTACTACTCGACCCCTTTTCTTCTAATACCCCAATTACCCGATATTTATTGTTGCTAACGTTTACAATAGAACCCACCGCTTTTTGTTTTTTGTCAAAAAGATTCTTTGCGATTTCTGTACCAATAACCACGACATTCCGACCTGTATTGATTTCATTGTCGGTGAAGTTTCTTCCATATTCTATTTCATAACCCGCGACTTGAAAGTAATTTTCATCCCCTCCATAAACCACGACATTAGGATTCGTTTTTTCATTTTTATATTTAACGGTACCAAAAGAAGTGCCCAATGCTGAAACTGAAACTACAGCGGGAAATTCGTAAAGCGTTTTAAATTTTAATGCTTGATCATACGTAATTTGAGGACCTACTTTTCGACGACCTCTTCGTCCTCCTTTAATACCTGTACCTTTACGAATAATATTAAAAGTATTGGCACCCATACTTGAAAAATTACTGCTCAAAGAAGAGTTGATACTATCAATTGCAGTTAATATACCCACTAAAGCCATTAGACCAAAAGCGATGATCATAAAGGTGAGAAAGGCTCGAAGTAAATTGGCTCTAACCGATCGAAAGGCAATACGTATGTTCTCTGCAAAATTCATTGATAGGGCTAAAATACGGATAATTATTGAAGGCTGGCGATATTAAGACGCATATTAGAGACAAATCTATTGATACTAGATGAACGCATGATTTTGATAGATGGAATGGTATTTAGTTTTTCTTTTCTAATCCATCCATGGGTAAGGGGATTTGCCCTTCGTTTTGTTTTAGTTTTTGAATATCCCATTCATAAAGAATTAAATCGTTTTCTTGATTTATTTTATTTAATTGAAGACGATTCACTACATTTTTGCCTTCTATTAGTACTTCTTTTGCTGGAGATGATTCTACTACAGGTACGTTTCGATCATCCATGCTTTGAACCACAAGAATGGGTTTGTTGCTGAGTTTTTGGAGTAACAGAGGATCTATTTTTCCTCCTATAAAAATAGAAAAAAGGGCTTGTGCATGCGCTTTAGGCAAACGAGTACTTCTTGTGGAGAATAATGGAAGGTTACTTACTATGGCTAATTGAAAAGAAAATGTAGTCCAAGGCTCCAAAGGGTCAATACTAAATCCAAGCTCTCCAGTATCTGTATAATAAAAAGGAACCACCAATAAGGCTTGGTAATCGGCGGTGTTGATTCCATTAAGCAGTTTTTTTGCGGTCTTTTTTTCTGCTTCAATGCTTAATACATTGACTTTGCCCGATTGATAAAAGTAACGTATCGAATCTATACTATCGATACTCAACAAAAGGAGAAGACCTAGGCTAAGGCCATAAAAGCGTTGACGATTATTGTGGCGTCTTAGATAATGATTTAAAAGGTAAAGAATAAGAAAGTTAAATCCCCAGAAAAATACCCAGTTGAATCGAGCAATACATCTAAATTGAGTGATTCGATCGGAGAGTTTAGATAAATAATAAAAAGGACTAAGAACGTTGTCAAAAGCCAATTTTTGATTGAATAATTTGGCATAATCGCCCAATGAAATGATTAAGCAAAGTGTAGTGGCTAACACTAGAATAAGCACCACCTTGCCTTCTTTAGTTTGTTTGAAATAACTCGACCAAATTTTCCGTTTTTGTTTTTTTATTAAAAAAAGCACTAAAAAAAACAGAAAGCCCCACAAACTAAATAGCCCTAAATAACTCTTCGATTCATAATGAAATCCAATGGTAGATTTTAGAGGGAAAGGAATTGTGTTGAATGCGTTTGAAGTATAAAGCGCATCTGGATTAAGATTGAATGGAGACCAATTGTATCCGCTTCCTGTAGTTCTTCGAAGCTCTAAATAAGAATCTGTAGAAGAAATGACTCCTGTAGTAATGGCTACAGAAATTAAGGGAATGGTTAATGCTGACAAAAGGAATGGCCAGTACGTTTTCCAATTTTTTCTTTCGAAAAGAAACCAAAAAAAATAAAAACCGCCAATCAGAAAACTTAAGATAACGAGATAATAAAGATGAGAGAATGCCGCAAATAAAACAAGTACAATAAGAAGGAACTGCTTAAATATAAAATGCTTTTTCTTCGTAGGAAATAAATCTACACTACGAATTAAAAGATACATTGTGGCTAGAAAAATCCAAGCGAAAGATAAATTCATATGCCCTTCTATTCGATGAATTTGTGGATGAATCCAAGGTAAGGTCAAGGAGGCTATGGTGGTAATCCAAAGTGAAATTTTAAAACGATTTAAAATGAGAAAAATAAAAATACTCGAAAATAAAAAGCCTAAAAGAATGAAACCATTAAAAAATGAAATGGCTTGATTGGATATATCAAAAACATGAATAGAAAACCAACGCATGGCAATAGCCAATGTAGGTGTGTTGTCTGTGTAATAAATAGATTCGCCAAAAGGATAATTGATTTGACTTAACGTGGTATAAGGAATATGATCTGCTTGATGTAAGTAACGATCAAAATGGAAATAGTTTTTTAATCCATCATATTGATTCGCTAAAAGAAATTGATCTGCTTGAAAAATAAAATTTTGGAATACAATTATAGTTATGATTAATTGTACAACAATTAATCCCCCAAAAAACCATGATGTGCGAAAAGATCGTTCCACGAAATATGGTTTAAAATATCAAATTAAACAGGAAGTGAATATTGGGAAAATAAAAAAGCCGGAAAATTATTTCCGGCTTTTAAGTTGGCCCACAAGGACTCGAACCTTGAATGGCAGAACCAAAAACTGCTGTGTTACCAATTACACCATGGGCCAATCCATGTATCTTTTTCAAGATGGCCACAAATATAGAACGTTTTTATTGTTTTGTAAAGTTCCACAGCAATATTTTTTCTTTTTTTTTATAAAAAAGTATGATTTGTATGTTTAGATTGGTTAATCTGTTGTTAAACTTGCCGATAATACTGACATTTTGTTATTTTTGCAGGATTGGAAAAAAAGTACATATGAAATCATTTAGCGATTTACGAAATATTACGGGTTGGATTGTTTTTGCAATAGCAACCACTGTTTATGCTTTGACCGCCGAACCTACAGGAAGTTTGTGGGATTGTGGAGAGTTTATTACGGGTGCATACAAACTAGAAGTGGTCCACCCTCCAGGGGCGCCTCTCTTTATGCTTATTGGTCGAATGTTTACTTTCGTAGCGGATGCCTTGTTTGAAGATCCTGCCATGATTGCTTATTCGATTAATTTACTTTCAGGTATTTGTACGGCATTCCTAGCCATGTTTGTTTGTTGGTCTACGATTCGATTATCTTCATTGGCTATGACAGGAAGAAACGAGGAGTTGGATCAAGGACAAGGATATGCTGCTCTTGGAAGTGGTTTAGTGGCTGGTTTAGCCACCACCTTTTGTTCTTCGGTTTGGTTTTCAGCGGTAGAAGGAGAGGTTTATGCCATGTCGAGTTTCTTTACGGGGCTTGTAGTTTGGGCAGTAGTCAAATGGTTTACAATTCCAGATACTAAAGATTCGGACCGTTGGTTGATTTTTGCTTTATTTATGGTTGCCTTATCTATTGGTGTCCACTTATTGAGTTTGTTGACGATTCCTGCATTTTCTTTATTGTATTATATTAAAAAGACAGAAGAGCCAACCTTTAAAGGTATTGCACTTTCTCTAATTGCTGGTGTTGCAATCTTTGCTATTGGAATTCAATTTTTATTGATTAAACTTATTCCAAAAATTGCTCAGGGCTTTGACTATTTCTTTGTAAATTCTTTAGGCATGCCATTTAATAGTGGCTTAGTGGTCTATTTCCTTTTGTTATTTGCAGTGGTAGCTTTTGGTATCTATTATGCACATAAGAATCAGCAAGCATTGGCCCAAAAGTTATTGGTCTGTTTTGCGATGCTATTATTTGGATTCTCAACTTATGGAGTAATCATTATTCGTGCGAATGCAAATACGCCGATTAACATGAATAATCCAAGTGATGCGTTTAGCTTAATCCCATACCTTAATCGGGAACAATATGGAAGTCGAGATTTATTGAAAGGCCCACACTTTGAAGCTAGACCAGAAAGCGTTAAGAAAACGAAAAAATATGGACGTAAGGGAGATCGATATGAAGTGATTGATGAAAAATTATCTTACGTGTTCCGATCCGAGGATAAAATGCTATTTCCTCGAATGGGAGATTATAATGACCCACGGCCTGCACAATATAAACGTTGGATGGGACTAAGTGATTCTAAACCCCTGCCCCCAGGAAGGCCATCTCAAATGGACAATATTTCCTTCTTTGTAAATTATCAACTTAAATGGATGTATTGGCGTTATTTTATGTGGAATTTCTCGGGACGCCAAAACGGATCACAAGGTTATTATAGCTCGGATGTGAAAAACGGAAACTGGGTGTCTGGTATCGGTTTTATAGATAATATGCGACTTTATAATATGAGCGAAGTCCCAGAGTCTATGGCCGAGCATGAAGCTTGGAACAAATATTATATGCTGCCTTTTATATTTGGATTGATAGGCATGTTCTTTCATTTTAGGAAAAGAAAATATGATGCACTTGCTGTTTTAGTGTTGTTCTTTATGACGGGGATTGCCATTGTAATATATTCCAATCAACCCCCCAATGAACCGAGGGAACGGGACTATGTATTAGCCGCTTCCTTCTTTACCTATTGTATGTGGATTGGTATGGCTGTTCCTGCTTTTTATGAAATATTTAAAAAATATATTGCAGGGGCTGCTGCTCCAGTGGCTACGGCATTAGTCCTTATTGCTCCCCTATTAATGGGTACTCAAAACTGGGATGATCATAGTCGAGCGAAACATACTGGAGCTAGAGATTATGCCACAAACTTCTTAGAGTCTTGTGCCAAAGATGCGATTGTTTTTACACACGGTGATAATGATACTTATCCGCTTTGGTATGCACAAGAGGTGGAAAATATTCGAACCGATGTGCGGGTGGTGAATTTAAGTTTACTTGCCGTAGATTGGTATATTGATCAACTCCAACGAAAAACCAATGAGTCGCCTGCGATAAAAATGATGATGGATCCTGAAGATTATCGAGGGAATATCAGAAACTCGTTATTACATAATCCAATTGATGGAGATAAGCCTTTAGATATTCGCCAAGTAGTGAAATTTATGAGTGAAGATCATCCATTTCAATTACAAGGTGGAGAAACAACGCCGAGTTGTATTCCTACCAAAAACATGGTCATTACCGTAGACAAGAAAAAAGTCATGTCTAATGGAACCATCACTGAAGTAGATACAGGGCAAGTAGTGGATTACATCGCATTTAATACCGATAATATTCACTGGTATGATAATGGACGTATCCGTCAGGAAAATGAAATTCGTCGGAAAAAAGGACAAAAATTGATGCCATTAAAAGAGAAGTCTAGGTTTATTAAAGACGAATTGGCTATGCTTGATATCATTGCCTCGAATATATGGGATCGTCCAATTTATTATGCAGTAACGTGCCGACCAGAAAAATTATTAGGATTACACAATTACTTACAATTAGAAGGATTAGCATTGCGTATTGTACCTAAACGAACATCAGGTGATATGTCTTATGGAGATATGCCAATCGGACAAGGAGCAGTACATACTGACTTGATGTATGATAATGTGATGAATAAATTTAAATGGGGAGGTTTTGATGAGCATGATATGTTTGTCGATCATAGTTATATGCCAAGTGTAACGAGTGTACGTTTTGCGATGCTTCGTTTGTCGCAAGCACTCATTGCAGAAGGAGATAAAAAACGAGCAACTGAAGTTATTGAAAAATACTTTAAGTCGTTTCCGCATAAAAATTTCCCTTATGATTTTAATGCTTGGTACATGATTTCTGAACTAGATGAAATGGGCGCTTATGATAATGCCAAAACGCATATTAAAATCTTAGCTAAAGAAACAGTAGATCATTTGCGATTTTATAATACGCTTTCTTTTGAAGATAGAGAAGGAGCATTTAAAAGCGATATGCAGCGATCACAACGAATTATGGTTGAAGTGTTAGCGGTCATTCAAAAACCAGGGTACTCTGATATTAAAGCGGAGATGGAAGCCATGTTTGCGCCTTATTCTAGTAGTCTTCCTCCAATGCCTACAGACGAAAATGTAGAACCGATTGATGACTAATCTTAGGATGATTTAAATAAAAAATAAAATTTAAGCAGGAACGTTTCATGAGATTCGTTCCTGTTTGTATTTTTACAAAAAAAAATATGAAAATAGCAATTGGTTGTGATCACGCAGGCTTTCCTTATAAACAAGCCATTATTGAACAAATTGAAAAATTAGATGCTAAAGTCTTAGATCAAGGAACACACTCTCTGGATTCGGTAGATTATCCTGATTTTGTACATCCTGTGGCCGAATTAGTAGAAACAGGAAAAGCAGATTTTGGAGTTTTGATTTGTGGTAGTGGCAATGGAGTAGCCATGACTGCCAATAAACATGAAGATATTCGAGCGGCCTTATGTTGGACACCAGAATTGTCTGCTTTAGCTAGACAACACAACAACGCAAATGTCATTGCAATCCCTGCTCGATTTGTAGAAAAAAGTATAGCAAAAAAAATGGTAGAAATCTTCATGGAAACTGAATTTGAGGGAGGAAGACATGGTAGACGAGTAGACAAAATGAAATGGTCGAAATAGAAATTGCGGATTAATTTTTTTAAAATAAGAAGCGGTTTAAAACTATAATGTGCCTCTAGACAGGAAGCAGCTTTTAAAATATCATCTATAGATTAAGACCGAAAATTTTCTTATTCTTTATGTTTCTTTACCTAAAAGTATTATTTTCAAAAATGAAATATTTTATAACCTTACTTCTTATCACTTTCTGCCTTAGCGCCCAAGCTCAACGTACTAAAATTGACACGATAGTAGCAGAGGTAACATATTATGATACGATTGTAACTGTTCAAGTTATCAAGCGGACAAAGTACGATACGACCTTTATAAAGAAAATTTATAAAACAGCAGATCCGAAGAAAAAAATTATTAAAGACACGACTAAGGATGGGAATTCGGGGAATAAAAAACCACCTATGCCCGTAGCAGAAAATGTAGAGGAAGCCGCTCCTTCTTCTCCTTCACTTCCTAAAGCAACGGAAGAAAGTTTACCGCCAGATATAGATACTCCTACTAAACATGCCTTAAGTATTTCAGCGAAGGAACTTCGGTTTCATTTAGAAAAATTAGCCTCTCCTTTTTATGAAGGAAGGGAAACGGGTAAGCCTGGACAGCGGCGAGCGGCAGACTATATTGCTAAAGCATTTGCTTCCTATGGTTTGCCCGGTATCGGATTAGAAGGTTCCTATTTACAAAACGTACCCTTAATCTCTGAGACATGGGAAGATATAGGTATTAAGGTCAATGATAAAGAGTTTGAATACTTAGAAGATTTTTACTGTTTTGTAAAATCAAATCGGACTCGGGCGATGACCGAACGCGATGAGGTAGTCTTTTTAGGTTATGGAATTGATGATGAGGAGTATAGCGATTATGAAGGCGTAGATGTACAAGGTAAAGTGGTATTGATTTATCAAGGTGAGCCAATGAATAAGGATAGTGTTTCTTATTTAACAGGAACTAAAGAATATTCGGATTGGACTTACAAATGGGAAAAAAAATTAGAAGTAGCGAAGAAAAGAGGAGTTCGAACAGTGTTGTTTATTGAGCGAAACATTCCTTTTTTCGTTAGTAGATACTCTTATTTTCTTACGCAGCCTTACATCCGTGTTGCTGCTCAAGATCCCGCGAAAGGCTATGTGAATAGTTGTTATATTTCTACCAAAATGGCGAAAGAAATTATTGGTAATAAATTTAGCAAAGTGGTGGCGATGCGCGATAAAATCAATAGCACAGGAAAACCGCAGGCGCTTAAAATGAAATGTAAAATTCAAATTCGCCAAAAGGAAAATAAAGAAAAAGTAGATGGTTCGAATGTATTGGGATATATTGAAGGAACAGATCCCGACTTAAAAAAAGAACATGTGATTGTTACTGCACATTATGATCATCTTGGGAAAAAAGGAGATGATATTTATTTTGGTGCAGATGATAATGCTTCTGGTACTTCTGCGGTATTAGAAATCGCTCAAGCTTTTGCCAATGCAAAAAAAGAAGGAGAAGGCCCCAAAAGAAGTATCTTAGTCATGGCCGTTTCTGGTGAAGAAAAAGGCTTGTTGGGATCAGCTTACTATGTAGACCAACCAGTATTGCCATTAGAAAATGCAGTAGCTAATTTAAATGTAGATATGATTGGTCGTATTGATAAATTTCATCCCAATGATCCCAATTATGTGTATGTTATCGGTGCAGATCGTTTAAGTTCTGAATTGCATGAAATTAATGAATCGATGAATAAAAAATACATGCAGCTTAAATTAGATTATAAGTATAATGCAAAAGATGATCCCAATCAATTTTATACCCGATCCGATCATTATAATTTTGCCAAAAAAGGAATTCCTGCTGCTTTTTATTTCAATGGAACGCATAAAGACTATCATCAGCCTTCTGATACCCCAGATAAAATTGATTATGAAAAAATGGAGCGTATTACTCGCTTAATCTTTTATACGGCTTGGGATCTTTCTAATCGAACCGATCGAATTAAAGTAGATCAACCTCAAGAAGGGAAATAGTATTTTCAAAAATCTTGATGTTTTCTTCAACTTCAAAGCTTAAAAAAAACATTGGGTTTGATTCTCGTAAAATCATCTTTATTATTCTATATAACCACAATATTAGAAGAAGAAAAGGGCCCATATCTTGGGCAAAAAAATAATTAATCCGACAGTAACGGAGCCTAAAGTACAGAGTAACACCGCCCCTGCGGCTAAGTCTTTTGCTTGTCCCGCCAAAGGATGAGGATCTGGAGAAACTAGATCTGTAAGGCTTTCTATGGCTGTATTCATAGCCTCAGCCCCAAGAACAATGGCAAAGGAAAGGAAAAGCAAACACCATTCGGTAGCACTTAGCGAAAAGAGAAATCCACAAATAACAACAATAAGTAAAACGACCAAATGAATTTTGGCATTGGGTTCGGATTTAAACATGGTAATAATACCATCAATCGCATATTTAAAACTACGGATTCTATCCTTTAACATGGGGGAATTTAAACTGGAAAGTGGCTAAGATGCCTAAATGATTGGTTGTACTTCCTGCAATATTATCAAACTTTAAACATTGAATAGCTTTGGAATAAAAGATATGGTCAAAAGGCGTTTCAAAAATACTAGAAGATTGAGGAGATAATATAGGATCAAAATCCCTCCGAGCACTAAGCAAACCCGTGGCATTTCTATAAGATTGGATTTCTTCTGACCAAGGTACTAAATTATAATCGCCGAAAGTGACAACGGGTCCTTCTATTCGATTCGTGTACGCGGCCACTTTTTCTAGATGCAAACCTGCCTCGGCATAATCCGCAGAACTAAAAGGCGGAGTAATATGGGAGGAGATGAAAGAGAGGGCTCTTCCCGAAGAATCAATTCGTATGCTACCCGTTATATTAGGGATTTCATTGAAATGAAACGTGTCAATTTTTTCAAAAGGATATTTTGAGTAAATAGCCAAACCATGAAAATCTATACGAACTACCGATTTACTATAAGGATATTTTTTAGTGATTCCTTGACTTAAAACCATGTCCCAATCTGGAGTGAGTTCTTGAATGGAGACCACATCAGCATTCGTTTCAAGGATAGATTCTATGGTTCGCTCATAATCGCCTTCAGAAGAAGACACATTAATGTGAGCTATTTTAAGTTGTTGTTCTTGTGTAGGTTTTGGATAAAATGAACCAAAAAGATCATGGTCAAAAGAGTCTTGGAGAAAGGCTCCAATCAGCCCACAACAAATAAAACTCACATACATTAACCGAGTGTCTTTGACAAAAAGAAATAAAAACCCTAAAGCAAAATATATGTACATAATATGCACGGTATATTGAGTTCCTGTCTTAAACCAAATATGGTTGGGGGGAAACAAACTCACAATAGTCCCAGCAATAATTACTAGGGAAAATAGGGCTTGAAGGGCTAAATATGTTTTGTTTTTTGACATGGAGTAATCCAAAGATAATATATTTTGCCCTTTTTCGACGTCTATTCCTTCTAAAAGTAACCCTTTTGCATTGCTTGAAGCCATTCTTTTGATTGAATTTTTCGAAATTTAAATGTAAAAGAGAAAACTTCATTTTTTTTTAGAAAAATTAAACTCCTGTGACCAGTTGAAAACGTTGTTTATTTTTTCATGTCCCTAAATAGAATGGTGATACTAAGAAAAAAGTGATGTAGGAAAGTTCTAGCGTTTATACCGTATGCTGTATTTTTCTTTTTCTCATAAAAATGAACATCAAGATAAGGCTGAAACATAAAACGATTAGCGCAATGAATACATTTCGATTTCGAGCCTTTTTCTGTAAGTGTAAAGCATAGTCAGGATTGATTTTTCCAGGACTTCCTTTCCCATTTTTTATCTCCCAATGATATAAATTGGTATTGTCAAGCGTAGGATCAGTAAGGGTAATCGTAAATGGTTCGGATTGTAATTCTAATTGATAAGTCAAGCTATCTATTGGCGCTCCACCAGACGAATAAAGCTCTAATCGTTCTTCCAATTGATTGAGTCCAAAAGGGAAATTACCTAATATGGATTTTACCTCAGGATAGATTTTTTTAAAAGCCGCACTATCTCGACATAAAACGACATAATGATCTGCTTTTAAACGAAAAGGAGGTAAAGCCCATTCATTTTTTTTATCCAAAAAATACCAATCATGAAGGTTGATGGATTCGGAAGAAGCATTGTAGATTTCTACCCAATCTCCAGCGCCATCATTGACACATGCAATTTCATTGATTATTATTTTTCCTGCAAGTGGATGATTTGCTTTTTCAAATACCGCTCTTACCTTTAAGCTATTAGAATAAAAATTAATTTGTACTTCTTGGTTTTCTTGATGATCACCATCTATTTCCCAATGTGAAAACCGATATCCATGATTAGGAATGGCTTTTAGATAAAAAGGAATATTGTAGAAATAAGAACCTTTAAAATGAGGGCTTATCCATTTCAAATGTTTATTGATTAAAATTCGACCTCCAGCATTTTGACTGATTTCTACTTCTACATCTTCTCCTACATCAAATTGCTTTCGGATAAATTCGCGCATATATTCTGGTCGCTTACGGATGAACCATTGCATACGCTCAATATGATCTTCTCGTTTAGAATTACGTAAATGCCAACGTTTCAAATGCAATTTGATTTCGGGCTCAAATTCTTCGATTTTTTCTTCCAATTTTTCCAACATAAATTCCGGATCGAAAACGGTATTCATATGATTGCATAAACGATTAATAAAATCGTGCTCGAAAGATTTATTTTCTAATAGGTTCCTCAAAATAAAAGTACTCCATGGAGGATTTGGCCAAATAGGCCCATTCGGATCGGTCATTAATTTTAAGGTATTGCTTCGGTAAGCTCTTTTATTATGTAAACCCATACCCCAATCTGTATCGTATAAAATCCATCGCCAACGACCCGATTCGGTTTGTGGTCGCCAATATTTGATATTTCCTCCAGCGTCCTGATTGTCTAGATAAATTTGAGCAATTTGCAAGTCCATAAAACTTTCAACGTCCATTTGATTTTGGATGTGGGTATAATGTCTTTCCAATTTTAGATCATACCGTCGCATATAATCTAACATTGATTTATAATGTTTTTTATCGCCTCTCCTTACGTTCATTCGATGTTCGATAAGATCAATTTCATCTTTATCATAACCGGTATTGGATTCAAGGAAAAAGCGATTTACCTTTTCACGGATATTGTAAATACCCCAGTATTTGCCATTAATAAAACAATGACTTGGACGATAGGCTTGATATTCTACATCGAAGTTTTTAAGTAAGTCAGTTACATACACATCTTTTAGATGTGTTTTCCCCCAATCACTTCCCGAATTACGTAAGGCAAGGTATTTAAATTTCGCTATATTTTTTTGTTCGAAAAAAGGATAACGAAAGCGATTATCTCCATACTTGTCACGAGCAACAATAGCCAAAGACTTCTGTGGAAATAACCGACTCATGCCTCCAAAAATCCGCATGCCTGTTTGATCATTAAATACAGGATTTCCATTGACTTCGAAAATTTCTGTGTTAATTTTTATTTCTTTTCTAGACCAAAAATTTGCTCCAGAATAAGGAAATACGGAATCCGCTTCTGGACCTTTTAAAAACAATCCTTTTTCTGGATCAAAAAGATCTTTTGGTTCAATGGCTAAAGATATAGTAGGGAAGGTCGTTTTATTTCCAATAATAAAAGAAAAGGTAGATACAGGTCCTTTTTCTTTTCCGTCAATGACACGCGCACGAACAACTGTGGTCTTTTTTATTTTTATGGCTGTTCTAAAAATCTTTGATCTTCGATTTGGATAATCGCCGTCTATCGTATAGTGAATGTTACCCGCACTTTCTGAAGAGAGATCAAGTTCAAATGCATAAGAGTAGTAGCCCGGTTCATGCGAAAAATCCACTGGCGCCAATTCTTGATCTTGTGCCCATAATAGCCCAAAAGACCAAAAGATGGAAATGGAAAAAAGGAGTACTTTTTTTGGGGAGATGTAGCAATAATTGAACAATGTTTCTGTAGTCGTTTTGTTCTTTGATAATGTATTTGAATCCAAGATAAGATATTTATATAAACTCCAACAGAAATTATTTTTTATATCTATTTAATTCTAATTGAAAATTTAATAATTTCATCGCCTAATGGAAAATAAGGAACGAATATATCCAGCAAAAGTATTACTCTTCGGAGAGTATACGGTAATTCATGGCTCAGAAGCTTTGGCGATTCCTTTTCATCAATTTTCTGCTTCATGGAAAAGAGAGGAGACAAAAGGTGAATTATTCCAAGAGTCGTGGTCTTATCTAAACCCTTTTTTATCCTATTTAAGGAAGAAAGTAGTAAAGCAGAATAACTTTTCTCTAATCGAAGAAAAAATCGAAAGGGACATAAATCAAGGTGTTTATTTTTTTGCTAACATCCCCATTGGTTATGGTTTAGGAAGTTCTGGGGCATTTTGTGCTGCGGTCTATGATCGGTATGTAGTTAAAGATAAAGAACTATCCATTGCTCAGCTCCAAACACTTTTTGGACAAATGGAAAGTCATTTTCATGGATCAAGTTCTGGATTAGATCCATTAGTCTCTTTTTTAGATCAACCCTTAATCTCGACTTCTGATCAAAACGTAACACTTCTCGAAAATTTACCAGAACGGAGTGAAGAAGGTGGCGTTTTTCTTTTTAATACAGGGATATCAAGAAAAACAGCTCCATTAGTCAACGTATTTCTTGAAAAATGTAAAGATCCAATATATCAAGAGCATATCAATGAAGAACTAAGCACCTATAACGAATGGGCAATAACACAGTATATACAAGGTGACCGAAAAGAACTTTTATCTTCAGTTCAATCAATTAGTGCTTTTCAAAGAAATTATTTTAAAGAGATGATACCTGACGCTATAGTAGAGGTTTGGGATTTCTTTTTTGACAATGAATTAGCCTACATGAAACTCTGTGGAGCAGGAGGCGGAGGGTTCATGTTGTGCTTTGTGCCTAATAAAATGATGTTTTTGGAAAAAAATACATTCCTTGAAAAAATTCACTTAGTATCTAATCTGTGACATTTTTTGGGGAAAAGGTGAATTCAGTAAATCGTTGATTTATCCCATCACTTCTGTGAAAAGAGATACATTATTAAAATAAAATTTCAATAGCTTGTTGTAACGTTCTCGGGGTTTTAAGGCTTGTTTTGTAGGCCTTAGTACTTGTTTTTAGTCTTCTGTTGCTGTCACAGTTCGTAGAGGTAAAAACTTGTTACATTTTTAGAGATTTTTATTTTTATGGAAAAATATTATAATTTTTAAAATGCTTAATATCAAGTCACTAAAAAAACAAAAAACACTTGCTAAAAGGTTTCACCCCTTGCGTGACGTCTAAAAAATGTACATCTTTGTTTTATCAATAGCGAAAAACACTCTCCCCGCTTCCACATTTCACAAGCTACTCCCTTTTTGAATTATTTAATGATTTAATTTTAAAGGCTACTAAAATGAAATTATCTGCTATTGTTTTTTTTGTTCTATTTATTACCTCTTTTTCTTTTGCACAAACTTCTCAAGTGAATACTTTACAGGCTACTAAAGTATATGCTGATGTAGAATTAAGCTGGGCAGCAAGTAATGCTAGTCAGTTGAACCACTTTGTTGTAGAGCGCTCTTTTAATGGTGTTGGTTTTGAAAAAATCGGTACAGAAGAGGTGCTTCCTCAAATGGATCACCAATTATTTAGTTTTTATGAATTGGATGCTGCAACTACTACAAAAGATACTTTTTACCGATTACGAGTTGTAGATCAAGAAGGTAATTTTGTACTTACAGAATCCGTATTATTAGAAGTGGAGAAAAGTGAAGATGAAATCGTCGCTTCTTTAGGATATGCTCAAATCAAAATGAATGACCAATTAGAATTTGGTGATTTAGACTAATAATTCCCAGTATTTACCACTATTGGACTTAAATAACCGTTTTTCGATTCCCAGTATTTATCTCACATGATAAAGATTTAATAACCTTTTATATTCCCGGTCCCTTAACGATATTGAAGTTTCTCCCCATTCTTGGTGGAGGAACTTTTTTATTTAAATGGAGTGTTGTCGCGTTTTTAGAAATACGATTTTAAAAACAAAAAAAATGAAAGCCCTAGCCATTGCTAGAACTTTCATTCATTAACCCAAAACACTAACTATGAAATCTTATTTTTAGCTTATGCTAATCGTTTTTGGAGGTACCTCCTTCGCTTCTTCTTTTTTCGGAAGGCTTAGGTAAAGTACTCCGTTTTCGTATTTGCCATCAATACCGTTGGTGTCTACTGTTTTAGGTAAGTTAAACACACGTTTAAACGATTGATAATCAAATTCTCTTCGGGAATACTTCGGTTTTTCGTCCTCGTCTTTTTTCGTTTTATCGGCTTTAATGGTCAATAAATTCTTTTCAACAGATATGTCGAAATCTCCTTTTTCAAGACCTGGAGCCGCAAGTTCTATAACATGTTTGTCGGCTTCTTGTCTTACATTGACCGCTGGATGATTATTCGCAAAGTCGCTTTTTAATTCATTGAATGGAATATTGAAAAAATCTTCAAAAAGATGATTCAAGCGATTCGTCTTTACAAATGGACTTAATTTAATGTGATGCATTTCTATAAAATTTAAAAGGTTTAAATCAAAATTGTTTACACCCTTATCTTATCAATAGCAATGCCATCGCTATTTTTTATGCCAAATCATCGTTTTGAATGAAATTTAAATGCCAAAATGGCGCTTTGTGTTGTTTTTGTGCGCCAAAATGGCGCTTCTTTCTTTGTTTTATCTTAATTCTTGCTTGATACTTTGAGCGAATGCTCTAATTTGATTGGGTAAATTCTCGTCAGTAGTAAGGGCGCGAATAAAAGCACTTCCAATAATAGCTCCTTCTGCATGCGCACAAGCGGTAGAAAAGGTAGCTCGATCAGAAATGCCAAATCCAATAATTTTTGGATTTTTTAAATTCATGGCTTCAATACGTTGGAAGTATTCCTTTTGTTGATCTGATATTCCACTAGACTTTCCGGTTATGCTATTGGAAGAAACCATATAAATAAAGCCTTCCGATGCTTCATCAATTTGTCGGATGCGTGTAGGAGAGGTTTGAGGAGTAATTAAAAGGATATTAGAAAGGTGGTATTTCTTGAAAATTTCTGCATAGTCTTCCAAATATAGATCTAATGGCAAATCAGGAAGGATTAATCCATCAATTCCAATTTCTGAAGCCTTTTTACAGAAAGCTTCTATACCATATTGATAGACTGGATTTAAATACCCCATCAAAATTAATGGAATATCTACATGGACTCGAATGTTTTTTATTTGATCAAAAAGCACCTCTAAGCTCATTCCATTATCTAGAGCTATTTTGTTACTAGCTTGTATGGTATCTCCATCCGCCACAGGGTCAGAAAAGGGCATTCCAATCTCGATCATATCAATTCCTTCCTTAGCCAATTGAGTGATCACAGGAACCGTATCTGTGAGATTAGGAAATCCTGCGGTGGTAAACACAGAGAGTATATTTTTTTTCTTTTTTCGAAATAAATCGATAATCCGATTTTCCATAAAAAGTTGATTTTAAATTATTTATATTTTTAATCGTCAAAATTGTAGTTCATGTATGTCCGCATGTCTTTATCGCCTCTACCTGATAAATTGATGACCACTACATCCGAAGATTCGAATTTTCGTTGATCTAAAACTGCTAATGCATGTGCCGATTCTACCGCTGGAATAATACCTTCTAATTGACTACATAATCGTCCTGCAATCATCGCTTCTTTATCTGTTATATAATTAAAATCAGCCCTCGCAGTTTCGAACAAATGCGCATGAACTGGACCAATGCCAGGATAATCTAAACCCGCAGAAATAGAATAAGGTTCTACTACTTGCCCGTCATTCGTTTGCATTAAAATTGTTTTGCTTCCATGCAAGATTCCTGGTTTACCTAAATGAGTAGTTGCTGCCGACTCGCCACTTTTCAATCCTAAACCCGCCGCTTCTGCAACAATCAAATTTACTTGAGGACGATCTAAGTAATGATAAAATGCTCCCATTGCATTACTTCCTCCTCCCACACAAGCAATAATATAATTCGGGTCTTCACTTCCCGTTTTTTCCAATAATTGTTGTTTCATTTCTAAACTAATCACCGATTGAAATCGAGCGACCATATCTGGAAAAGGATGTGGTCCAACTACGGATCCAATAATATAATGCGTGTCTTCAGGATTGTTAATCCAATGACGCATTGCTTCATTGGTCGCATCTTTTAGGGTTTGACTCCCAGACGTCGCAGGTACCACTTCGGCACCTAACAAACGCATGCGTTCTACATTGGGTTTTTGTCGATCAATATCTACGGCCCCCATATAAACAATACAAGGCATGCCCATCAAGGCACAGGCAGTCGCCGTGGCTACTCCATGTTGTCCTGCACCCGTCTCTGCAATAATTCGTTTTTTACCTAGGCGTTTAGCTAAAATAATTTGACCTAGCGTATTGTTGATTTTATGTGCACCCGTATGATTTAAGTCTTCTCGCTTTAAATAAATTTGAGTTTGATAATGATGACTCAAACGGCTGGCAAAATACAAAGGTGATGGTCTTCCTACATAGTCTTTTAACAAAAGATCAAATTCTTGTTTAAAGGATTCGGATTCAATAATTTTTAAATATTGTTGCCGCAATTCTTCTACATTTGGATATAGCATTTCTGGAATATAAGCTCCTCCAAATTGACCGTAAAATCCTTTTTCATCTACTTGATACATAGTTGTTCTTTTACACTAAGTTTAAAAATTCTTTGAGCATGGCTAGTTGAACAGGATCTTTTCGTCCGGGTTCAATTTCAAATTGGCTATTTACATCTACCGCATAAAGATTCATTCCTTCCAAATCTTTAATAGAATCCATATTGTTTAGGCTAATACCGCCACTTAAAATAAATGGTATTTCTTGATCGTATTTTTTTAGAACAGACCAATTAAATTGCTTGCCTGTTCCTCCGCGTGCTTTACCTTTGGTGTCAAATAAAAAATAATCGACGACGGATTTATATGGATTTAAAACGGAAAAATCAAAATGGTCATCGACAGAAAAAACTTTAAAAACTTTTAAACCATTGCGCTTTAATTGTTGACAAAGTATGGGCGATTCTTCGCCATGTAATTGTATAGTGTCTAAATTGAAATCACGACTTTGACTTAAAATAAAATCAAAAGATTCATTAACAAAAACGCCCACTCGTTTCGTCTTTGGGTTAAGCAAAGGGAGGTGTGTGGGTTTTAGTTTTCCAATGACATTTCTTTTCGATTTTTCAAAAAAAATAAAACCTAAATAATCGGGATTTAATGCAGCAATTTGTTGAATATTTTCAGGATATAACATGCCACAAACTTTAAGCTTTAAGTCCATGTTTAAGCAATTAAATAATTGTCTGATTCTTCGCGCTCTAAACGATTTATTTGTTGAATAAATTTCTCGCATGCGCGTTCTGGTCGACCTTGTTTCATAAATGTTTCGCCAATCAAAAAGCCTTCAAAGCCTGCTTGTTTTAAATCTAAAATAGAACGTGGATGTGAAATTCCACTCTCTGATATTTTTACAAAATCACTAGGAATTGTTGAAGCCAAATCTAGAGAAGTATCAATACTCACTTCAAAGGTAGTTAAGTCTCGATTATTGACTCCAACTAAATCAAGATTTGGATTGAGGTGTCCTTCAAGTTCTTTTTTATTATGTACTTCCATCAAAACTTCTAAGCCTAAACTTTGTGCAAAACGAGCAAGACTTGCAAGTCGTTTGGGTTCTAATGCGGCAGCAATTAACAATATGGCATCTGCTCCAATTGACTTCGCTTCAATAATTTGATATTCATCTAAAATAAATTCTTTACGTAAAATCGGACAAAAATTTACCTTACGTGCTTCTTTTAAATCTTCATTACTGCCACCAAAAAAATGCTTGTCGGTCAATACAGATAATGCAGATGCCCCAGCCATCATATAACCAATTGAAGTGCGTTCTACATCTACCTTTGGATTAATTACTCCCTTAGAAGGAGATTGTCGTTTGACCTCTGCAATAATCCCAGATAAATCTTTCCGTTGAACATAACTTTTTAAGGAAAGTACATCGGTTCCAAAGTAAATACTTTGCTCCAAAAGTTTAACTGGGAAGAGCGATTTTCGTTCTTCGATTTCCTGTTTTTTATGAGCTATAATTTTGTCAAGGATATTCATAATTCTTTATTTAATCGTTTTTTGTAGGAATGCGTTGTTTTTTCTATGCTAGAAAATGTTGTAATGTTTGATAAGCTTTGCCAGAAGATAAAGATTCTTTTGCTTCTCCAAGCGCTGTATCCCAACTACAAGCTTTTGCGGTTTCAATTGCTAAGGCTGCATTAGCCAAAACTACCGAATTTTGTGCTGCATTTCCTTCTCCTTTAAGTATTTTTTGAAATAAATCTGCGGCTTCTTTAATCGTTGTTCCTCCGTAAAGGTCGCTTTGTTGTAATCGCATAAAGCCAAGTTTTTCTGGTTCCAATAAACTTTCTTCTTCTCTGTTAATTCGTTTAAATGAACTGGTTAAAGAAATTTCATCATAGCCATCAAGTGAATGGACAATGCTAAATTGTTTATCACTTTGTTGATATAAATAGGCATAAAGTCGTGCCAATTCTAAACTAAATACACCAACCAATTGCTTCTTGACAAATGCTGGATTGACCATAGGCCCAAGCATATTGAAAAAAGTTTTAACGCCCATCTCTTTCCGAATAGGTGCTACATGTTTCATCGCAGGATGAAATAAAGGAGCATGCAAAAAACAAATGCCCGTTTGGTCAATTGATCGTCGAATTTGATCAGGGTCATTGGTAAATTCATGTCCCATATATTGAATTACATTGGATGATCCAGAAATGGAAGAGACGCCATAGTTTCCATGTTTAGCGACTTTTACTCCAGCTCCTGCTACAATAAAAGAAGCAATTGTAGATACATTAAATGTATTTTTACCATCGCCTCCGGTACCACATAAATCGATTGGATCAAACTCCGACAAATCAATATGAATACAAAGATCGAGCATGGCATCTCGAAAACCTTCGAGTTCTTCTACGGTTATTCCTCGCATAATAAACACCGTTAAAAACGAAGCAATTTGTGCGGGGTTTACCGTACCACTTGCCATCTGTTTTAAAATACTTTTCGCTTGATCGCGTTGTAGATTTTTATGTTCGAATAAATGATTTAATATTGCTTTCATGGGCTTTATTTTAGCCAGTTGATAATTATATTTTTTCCGAAAGGAGTAAGAATAGATTCAGGATGAAACTGTACCCCTTGCACATCATAAGTTTCATGTCGGAGCGCCATAATTTCGCCTTCATCATCCACCGCCGTAGCAATTAATTGATTGGGCAAACTGTTTTTGTCCACTACCCAAGAATGATAACGTGCAGCTTCAAATCGGGTTGGGATTCCTTCAAATAATCCTTTGGTTTCATTAAGCACGGTTTCCTTGGGAATACCATGTAAAACTTCTGGTAGATTATAAAGTTTTGCTCCGTATACTTCTCCAATGGCTTGATGCCCAAGACAAACGCCTAAGATCGATTTTGAGGCTCCAAACTGTTGAATGACTTCACAAAGAATTCCTGCTTCTTTAGGAATTCCAGGACCAGGAGAAAGTAATATTTTTTCATACTGATCTACGTCGGTCAATGTGATTTCGTCATTCCTAAATACCTCGACTTCTTGATCCAGCGCACGTAACATATGCACTAAATTATAGGTAAAGGAATCGTAATTGTCTAATACAAGTATAGCCTGTTTTTTCATAGTTAAAAATTAAAGTTGATTGGCTAATTCAATAGATTTTCGAAGCGCACGAAGTTTATGATGTACTTCTTCTAATTCTTTTTGCGGAACAGATTTGAAAACGACCCCCGCTCCTGCTTGATAGTATAGTCGATTGCCTTTGCTTAAAAAAGATCGAATCATAATGGCGTGATTAAAGTTTCCATTGAAGCCTAAAAAACCAATACAACCGCCGTAATATCCTCTATTTTCTTTTTCATAAGTATTGATTAATTCCATTGCTTTATATTTTGGCGCACCCGATAAAGTGCCCGCAGGAAAGGTATCTCCAACGAGTTGTAGTGGTTGAGTATCCTGGATCTTTCCGTTTACTTTAGAAACCAAATGAATTAAGTGCGAAAAGAATTGTATCTCTTTCAGCGTGACCACTTCTACTTCAGATCCATGTCGACTTAAATCATTTCGTGCTAAATCGACAAGCATCATATGTTCTGCATTTTCTTTAGGATCAGCGGCTAGTTTTCTCGCTTGTTCAGCATCGGCTTCATCATCTCCAGTTCGTTTAAATGTTCCGGCAATGGGATGAATGCTTGCGACATCATCTTGAATCACAATTTGTGCTTCTGGTGAAGAACCAAAAACCTTAAAGCTTCCCATGTCGAAATAAAATAGATAAGGAGAAGGATTTATAGAGCGTAAGGCTCGATATACATTAAATTCATCACCCCGAAAAGATTGAGAAAATCGTCTAGAAAGTACAATCTGAAATACATCACCTCTCGCACAGTGATTTTGTCCAAGGCGGATGGCTTCTAAATATTCGGCATCCGTAAAATTGGATGTTTCGTCTTCATTCGATTGAAAGTCAAAGATGCCGTTATATTGCCGATTGATAAAACTCAAAATACGATCAATCTCACTTTCTTGTTGAGGTAAAAGATGTTCAAAAACATAAAGCTCATTGTGGAAATGATTGATCGCAATGACAAACCGATAGGCAAAGTATAAGACATCGGGAATGGCACGTTTTTCATTAGGAAAAGTATCAATGGAAATGTTTTCGTAGTAGCGAACCGCATCGTAGGATTGATAGCCAAATAAGCCATTAGAAACAAACTTTTTTGAAGGGCCTTCTTCCACTTCAAACGATTGTGAAAAATCATATAAAAGATCGGCTAGTCGGTTGTTGGCATCCAACTTAATTTCTTTTCTTTGTCCATCAGGAAATTCCATTTTTGCTTGTCCTTGATTGACTTCAAAACGAGCGATAGGATCACAACAGATGTACGAAAAGTTATTTTCATTTCCATGATAATCCGAACTTTCCAATAAGATACTATTAGCGAATTGATCACGTAAGCGGAGGTAAACGCTTACTGGCGTGATGGTGTCTGCCAATCGTTTTTTATAAATAGTACGTAAAGTTATTTTCTTCATTTTCATTATTTCAGAAATAAAAAAAGGTCTGCAAACGCAGACCTTTTTTTATATGTTTATTTCTATATAGACTAATGGCGTTTACTCGGATCGTAAAATCTTGTAATGCCACCACCAGTTATTGTTCATGTTGTTTTTCATAATTCTAGAATCAAAGAAATAAAAATCTTTGAAGAAAGTCAAGTCAATTCAAATAAATTACTTGACTAAAGATTCCATATTTACGGTCATCAACTTTTCGAAGGTACGAATTCGATCATTGATATCATCAATACTTAAACTCTTGATTTTTTCAATTCCAAATTTTTCTACGGTACAAGATGCTAAGGCAGAACCATAAACGACAGCACGTTTCATATTTTCAAAAGAAAGATCATCTGTACTTGCTAAGTAGCCAATAAAACCACCCGCAAAGGTATCTCCTGCTCCTGTTGGATCAAATACTTGTTCTAGCGGTAAAGCAGGTGCAAAGAAAATTTCTTCTCCGTGGAAAAGTAAAGCGCCATGTTCTCCTTTTTTAATCACTAAATATTTAGGACCCATTTCACGAATTACCCGTGCGGCTTTTACCAAAGAGTGTTCTCCTGAAAGTTGTCTTGCTTCTTCGTCATTAATGGTAAGGACATCAATTTTCTTGATTACTGCTTTTAAATCATCTAAAGCAATATCCATCCAGAAGTTCATGGTGTCGAGTACAATCAATTTGGGTTTTACAGTCAATTGTTCGATCACTTTCATTTGAATAGAAGGGGTTAAATTCCCTAACATGATGTATTGGCTATCTTTATAAGAATCTGGTAATACAGGATCAAAATCAGCTAAAACATTCAATTCAGTAGCTAGGGTATCTCTACCATTCATGTTTTCATGATATTTCCCTGCCCAAAAGAAAGATTTCTCTCCTTCTTTAATTTGCAAGCCATCTAGGTTGATACCTTGTGAACGCATCGCATCCAACTCAAATTGAGGAAAATCATCTCCTACTACAGCAACTAGACGAATGTCTTTGTGGAAGTATGAAGCGGCCCAAGAAATATAGGTACAAGCACCGCCAACAATACGGTCTGCTTTTCCAAAAGGGGTTTCGATAGAATCAAAGGCAACAGTGCCTACAGTTAAAATACTCATGTGATTATTTTTTTTGCAAAGATGGCATATTTTTAATTATCCACGAAAAAAAATCACTTTTTCCTTAACAAGCTTTAGGGTCATCGTCGGCTAATTCCCAAAATGTATCGTTCTTATCTTCGTCTATTCGGTCTTTACAGGGAAAATCTTTTTCTATTAAAAGGTGTAATTTATCCGTTTCTGATACGATTTGCTCAGTTTCTAAACCCACTAAATCACTGTTGATCCATTGATGAGCTAAGTGTTCGGGTATTTCTATTATAATGTGGTTGGTTTCTAATTGGGCAAAGATTTCCGATTTATCTTTTGTTTTTTTTACGGAAAAAATAAAAATATGATCGGGACCCAAACCAATTGATTCTTGAATGATACCTTCTTTATTCAATTGAATTAAATCTGATTTTTTCACTCGAATACGGATACTATTATGGGTACAACGGAGTTTCATGGTTATTTATCATTTAGTAACAACCAACTAAAACCAACAGAAATATAATTCATTCGTTGATTGATACCTGTGCCAAAGGAAAAGTCAAACTGTAAATTATCATTAGCTAAATAAGTAAAACCTGCGTCGGCATTTAAAATGAAATCTTCAAAATTGGCTACCTCTCCATAAGGTTCAATATAAACGCCAACTTTTTCATTGACTCCAAAGCCTAAGGCAACGGAGTAAGTTAGATCCCCTTTTTCTCTACCAAAATAATTGTATCCTACATTGTATCCAATACCTAATTTGTCGTTTAACTCATGAGAAATACTCAGCTTGTTGATTGTTCCAAATCGATCATTTGATAATACTTTTGTGCCTGTAGGAATAATTAAATGAGAAAGAAATGCTACTTCTATATTTTTATTTTCTTTTTGAAAGATTTGAATTTTGGTGCCGACCTCAATATCACTTATTCCTTGTATAGATATGTTATCATTTTTTAATGCTTCAAATTGACTGAGTAATCTTAATTCTATTCCTTTAGTAATCCCAAATCGAAATAGACTTGTTGGGGCTAATAATTGTCGCGTTGCGTTTTGTGAGTCGCCATCAAAACCAAGGAGTATCCCTGTTTCCAATTGAAGATTTCCTTTACCTACTGTCGACGAACTTTCTGTTTGGTCTGGTCGGTCAGTAATGATTTGAGCTTTTAATTGACCAAAGATCAAAAAACTAAAAAGTAGAAGTAGTAATGTGTTTTTCAAAATAAATTATTTTATTAATGACAGATCACCTTTTAAAGATAAGTATAGATCGTATTATGCTATTCATTCGGTAATATCTTCAATACCAATTTACCCATTTTTTCTCCAGAGAATAAACGTAAAAAGGTATCATGAAAGTTTTCAATTCCTTCATAAATATCTTCCTTACTTTTTAATTTTCCTTGCATTATCCACTGCCCCATTTCCATAGCAGCTTTTCTATAATCTTTGGCATAATCCATAACCACAAAACCGGTCATACTTGCTCGATTAACTAATAAGGAAAGATAATTTGAAGGCCCTTGAATAGCAGTCTTATTGTTGTATTGAGAAATCGCGCCACAAATTGCAATTCGTGCATGACGATTGATACGGGTCAATGCAGCGTCTAAAATATCGCCTCCTACATTGTCAAAATAAACATCTATCCCTTCTGGACACGCGATTTTTAATCCTTTTCGAATATCTTCGTTTTTATAATCAATCGCTGCATCAAATCCTAATGTCTCTGTAAGGTATGCACATTTCTCAGGACCTCCTGCAATACCTACGACTCGACAACCTTTAATCTTGGCAATTTGTCCAACTACAGAGCCTACCGCACCAGCGGCACCAGAAACTAAAACCGTTTCACCTTCTTTAATTTTGCCGACTTCCAAGATGCCAAAATAAGCGGTCATTCCTGGCATTCCTAATGTACTTATGTATAAAGGTAAAGGCGCTAAATTAGGATCGACTTTAAACCAGCCTTTGGTATTTCCTACGGCATATTGTTGAACACCTCCCCAGCCCGTCACAAAATCACCCACCTTAAAATCGGGATGTTTTGAATCCACAATTTCGCCTACAGAACCTGCACGCATCACTTCCCCGATTTGTACAGGAGGAATATAAGATCGTACATCGTTTAGCCAACCACGCATTGCAGGATCTAAAGAAATATAATGTTGCTTTACTAAAAATTCTTGATCTTGAATGGTTGGTAATGCGGTTTCCGTAAAGCTCCAAGTTTCTTTAGTAGGTAATCCAACAGGGCGTTGAGCGAGTAAGACTTGTTTGTTCATTTGCTTTTATTTTTATGTAGATTGGCGATTGTATATTAACAAAATGTAAGGTAGGAAAACCATTTGTGAAAACAATAGTATATACCACATTTTGGATTATTTCGTTATGTTTTATATATTAAAATAATTTTTAATTTAAAGAACCTCAAAATATTTAAAATGAAAACAAGTATTTTTCTATTAGTAAGTAGTCTTTGCCTTGGTGTTTTTTCTTGTGCGTCCTTGGGTGAACTAGGGACTTCGAAAGGAACGATAGGAGAAGGGGCAGAATTACATTATACGGTAATTGCTCCCAATGGTACATATCCTTTTAATCTAGTGGTTAATGATTTTTCTTCTTCTGCTCTTTCCTTTGACTGGGAAATGAATTCTGAAAGTTCAGGTCATGTTTTTATGAAAGAAAAAGAAATCAACACGGCGGTTAGTCTTCATAATTATTTTGCTTCTGGGCATACCATATTAGAAGATAAAACTTCGGTATGGATTAGTAAATTATTATTTGCGCAATTAAAAAATAAAGAGAAAGTAAAGATTGATATTGGAAGTAGCGTAGGTGAATTTGAGTATGTAAGAAAAGAAACGTATTCATTTAAAGATGAAAATGGGAGTACGCAATCGATGCCTGTGTTTGTCGTGTCGGATTCCCAAACGAATTACGAAATTTGGATTCACGATCATCCAACCAATCGATTAATTGTAAAGATGAAGATTGATTTTCAAATTAATTTGGATGTGATAAAAGCGATTTAAAATTCGCGGTTGGAAGGTTAGGCTTAGGCATTTTTTGGTCATCTAGATTCTAGAATCTAGGGTGGGCCCGCCCATATGTTTCCGCCACCGCCGACCAGACTTCCACTTTCGTGTGAGGGCAAAGCTTCGCCCATTTTACCTAAGGCCGCATTTCTCAAGTAAGTTAAATTTTAATAAAACTGAAAATTGTACACGTTTCGTTTGAGGTAAAGTTGAGGATAATAAAGAGGATAAAAAAACGAAATGTATGAATAAGATATTATCCTAAATGAATCGGGTCTTTTATTTATTAAACGTTAAACACAGTGATAGAAACACAAGGCTAAAATTATTTTAGTCTTGTGTTTTGGATAATGAATATCAAGTTGGATTAATTTTTTACATAAACATTTTAGCAATAGCTACTAACCATCGTTTAAAGAAAGGTCCTTTGCGTCCTTTTTTACTTCCTTTTCTAAAACTGTCAAAAAAGAATTTGGTGTAAACCACGGAAAAATTCGCACAGTCATGATGTCTATATTTTTTCCCTACATGTTTTAGCCGTACATGTTTTGATCCATTTTCTTTCATCGTCTTATGGGCTAGAATCGCATTTTCGTAGAGGACTTCTTCATCACCTTTGCAAAAACAAATTTGCATAGGAGCTTCAGGCTTCCAGTCGTAAAGACTATTTTCCTCTAAACGTTTTTTGAGTTCAAAATTAGGGTTGTTTTCAAACTGATCAATAAGATCTGCCCGAATCATATCTTTAGGTATTTTAGGTAAAGCATCATTGATTTGTCCTACGTTATGAGCACCTTCAAATAGCTTTGGAATTTCTTTGTCATAAGGTGGTTGAAACGCATTATAGAAATCTTCTTCAGGAAAAATCTGATACAATTCATTATACGCAATTAAAAGATAAGGAAGATAATGGGGTTGTGTGTATTCACGAAACATCACCGCATTTTGTGTATTCGCTAAATCATAGGCTCCAGACATTGGAGAAGAAGCAGTTACTTTAAAGTTTTCATCTTGAAGACTTTCTAGTGTTTTGTGCAAAGCCATGGTTGCATGTCCTCCCTGCGAATATCCTGTAATGAAAAGTTGATCATTGGCTTGAAGGTTTAAGGTTTGATTCATTGCTCTTGCAATGACCAATAAATCTTTTCCAACACTAGCTTCACTTTCTACATGATGATATAGATGAGTGCCTTCTCCATAACCTAAACCGGTATAATCTGGAAAAACAACTCCATATCCATCGGTGGCGAAAAGCATACAAATCATGCTTTCTCCATTATAGTCAATATGTCGTTTGGGAATGACTACCGTCCCATGATTATAAACCATCATGGGGATTTCTTTTTTGATGTTAGTCGGAGCAAAATACATCCCAGATACTTTTACTTTTTTCCCTTTTTTCCAAGAAGTATAATAAATAATATTATATACATCGATACCATAGGTAATTGGAGCAATCATTTGAGGTACGGACTTTTCTTTCCAAACACGGTTGAGATCTTCTACCGTAAAAGAGTCAATTTTTTCATAGCTAATGAGCTCGGCAAAAGCACTTTTTGATAAGAGACAAAAAGAGAGTAAAACAAGAATGAAATGTTTCAAGGCATTAATTTTTAACGAATAAATAAGCAGGGGTGAAAGACCAAGGTACGAAAAAAAACTGGTTTTATTATTTGCCAAATGTTAAGTTATACCGAAACGTAGGCAAGATAGGAAGTAAGTTTTTCGATTTTATTCCTTCATCTTCTGGAAAAATTTGATCGGTTTGGTAATAGACATACGAACTGTTTTTTCGATTATACGCATTTTGTAAACCGATCACGAGATCATGTTTAAACCATTTTTTTTTGAAATGTAAAAGCACACCAAAATCTAATCGATGGTAGTTAGGGATTCGATAGCCGTTTAGGCTACTCAATGTTTCTGAAGGAGGTGGGTAGAAACTATCTAAAGGTTTGTATGGACCATCCGAAATATACAATGTTTGAGGTAAGCCAGAAGCAAATTTCCAATTAAGATATAAAGAAAAAGTAGAGGAGATTTCTTGAAAAAGATGAGCAGAAAAGACATGAGGTTGATCAAATTCGAAAGGAAATTTTTCTCCTTGATTAAGTGCACTAAATTGCCGTTGACTGGTAGATAAAGTATAAGCGAATGTCCCTTTAGTTTTTTTATGTTGAAAAAATATTTCGTGTTCCATTCCCAATGACCATCCTTGTCCTTGACTCACTTCGTTTTCCCAAAATCGACTAAAATTTCCATTTAGAGAAGGCAAGGTGTTTCCTGTGGAATAGCGTAAAAGTCGATCCATCTTTTTGTAATAATTATTCCATGTCCATTTAAAGTTTTTGTTCTTTGCAACTTGCAATCCGAAATTGATTTGATGACTTCTTTTGGGTTGGACAAGCTTTGTGGAAGGAACCCAAAGATCATTGGGTAATCCGTTTTCTGAAGTAGACAAAAGATGTAATGGTTGTTGCATCCGATCATAACTTATACTCAATGCGATCGTTTGTATTGGCTGAAAAATCAAACTTGAATTGGCTTGAAAAAGATGGTAATTAATCGTTTGTCCATCTAAACGATCTAAAGAATTGAATAAGGTATAACGTATACCAAAATCAAATTTAAGCATTGGATGAATTTGCCATTGATCATGAAGGAAACCCGAAATTTCAAAACTATTATAAGCGTTTTCTAAAAAGGAATCAATGGCATCTGTGTAGGCGTCTTCGTCAAAGGATGTATTGTTTTCAATCTCTTCTGAAGAATAAATAGCACCAGGCTTATAAGTCGTCCAATGAAAATGACTACCCATAGAAATATGATGATTGCTGTGGGGGAAATAATCAAAATCATAATGGAAGCCGACTTCTGAAATATGAGAAATGAAACTAGAAATTTCATTTTGTGATTGCAATTCATTGCCTAATTCATCGGCTAAAAATTGATATGCATAATTGGTGTTTAAATAATTGAATCGACTAAAACTTAAGGTCGCATTGGAAAATAATTGATCACTAAATAAATGATTCCAACGTAGCGCAGTAACCAAATTGCCCCAATCTAAATCGTTGTATAATATGTCATTGGCTTGTATTGTTCCAATATCATAAATTAAATCGGTATCGTCTCGGTAAGAATCCGCCCCCATATAAAAACTTAAATACAATCGATCTTTTATGCCAAATCGATGATGGACTTTTCCGTTAATATCATAAAAGTAATGATTGGAAAAACCAATCGTGGTATTCGTCTGTTTGCGATTGGTAGTGATTTTTTTCAAAATAGGATCAAGGTGACTTCTTCTAAAGGAAAGTAAGATTCCTGTCTTATCTTTGACCAAAGGGCCTTCTATACTAACTTGACTGGCTACGGTACTTAAACCAATTTCTGTATTCCATTTTTTTAAATTTCCATCTTTAAGACGAAGGTCTAAAACAGAAGAAAGTCGATTGCCATTTTTAGGGTGAAAACGAAAAGTTGAAAAATGAGCATGCTTCAATAAGTGGCTGTTGAAAATGGAAAATAATCCAAAAGCATGAGTAGGGTTGAAAATTTTTACCCCATCAAAAAGAATAAGATTTTGATCGGTATTTCCTCCGCGAACATGTAGGCCGCCGAGACCATCAGCCCCACTTTGAATTCCTGGTTTTGAATATAAAAATTGAAAAACATCAGGCTCCCCACCCGTAGCAAATACAGATTGTAAATCACTTTTGAGTAAGTCCTCACTTGATTTTTGTAAATCAAAAACGGTTTGATCTTCGCTATGTACAAAGACTAATTGTGTAGCTAAACTATCTGGGCTTAATTCAATTTGTAAAGCTTCATTGTTTTCGAGGATGGTCGTTCGTTGAGTTTTATAACCCAGATAATCAACCATTAAAAAAGTGCTTTCGTCGGGAATTTCTAAAGTGAAAAATCCATAAGCATTGGTGTAGTTTCCTCGATCAGATTGAGGGTCGTAAATGGTTGCGCCAATAAGTTTTTCCCCACTTTTTTTGTCAGAGATATAGCCAAATACCCTTCTCCATTTAGATAAGATGATTTCGTTTTCGGCCACTTTGAAATCAATGTTAAATGGTTTTAGTAAATTCGTTAAGACCTTTTTTAAGGGTTCATTATTTGCTTGATAAGAGACTGTTTCTTCCTTAAAATAAGAACCATTAAAAATGAGATCCAATTGGTTTTGGCTGGCAATGTCTAATAATACTTGTCGGATATTTTTATCTTTTACGTCTATAGATATTAATGGATTTTGTCCAAAAGAACATAAACTAAAAAAGATAAAGAACCATGTAAAATATATTTTATTGACAGTTCCCATTTTTGAAAATAAAATTCTTAGCATCTTTTTTCTCCAAATTAATTGCTACCGACTTTGCAATTTTTTCTAATACTTCTTCTTGTTCTAAGCTATTAATTACCGCCGAAATTTTGCAAGTAGACAAGGCTTGATTTTCTAATTTAATTTGGATGTTGAAATAAGTTTCTATAGTATGTATAACGTCTAAAAGTTCTTGGTCATTAAAAACAAATTGCTTTGTCTTCCAACGAAGCGCATTGTCGATTGGCTGATCTGGCGAACTAAATTTCTTGCTTTTGCTGTCGTAAGTGGATTGGTCGTTGGCCAATAAATTTACTTTGTTATTTTGATCATAAAATTCGACATGTCCAGTTTTAACAGCCACCGAAATTTGCTGATTTTTTATATCCTCTTTTACATTAAAAGAAGTCCCCAATACACGAACATTAGTTTCTTGTATTGCAATAGTGAAAGGCAAGTCTTTGTTTTTTTCTACCTCAAAAAATGCTTCTCCTTGCAATTGAACCGCTCGGTTTTTTTGATTGAAATTGGAAGGATATGATAAGGTGCTCTCTTTGTTTAATACCACAATACTTCCATCAGGAAGTCTAATTTCTTTAGTCAATTTGCCAGAAGAAAATTGTTGGATATTTCCATTTCCTGTAGCGTTGGTGAGCCAAGTTATCGCGAAGAATCCTATAGCAAGCATCGCGGCTATAGCTGCAACTTTTTGCCAAAGAGGAATGATTTTTCGCTTGACCTCATTGCTTTGTTTTTCAACAGGATTGAATTGATCTAGTTTTTGATTTACCGATTTGAGATCGGCTTCGACATCTACTTCAAAAGGAAGTTCTTCTTTTACTTGACTTAGTTTCCAAGTAATTTCGAGTTCTTTTTGCAGCTGCTTATTCTCTTCGCTTTGTTGCAAAAAGTCGTCTAGCTGTTTTTGTTCATCGGGGTTAATTTCCCCTTTGAGATTTTTATAAATGAGCGCTATGTAGTAATCGTTTTTCATAAGATATATTTTATTTGCTACATAGTATCTTTAGTTTAATGTATCCCCTATTAAAAAGATAAAAAATAAAATTCGCAACCATCCCATTTTACTAAACTCTGACTTTAATACTTTCATTGCTTTCGTAATTTGGTTCTCAATAGTCTTTGTAGAAATGTTTAAATGTGCCGCAATTTCCTTATGGCTCAATCCTTCAAATCGACTAAGTTGGAAAATTTCACGACAACGTTCAGGAAGCTTTTGTAACATTAGTGGTATCATTTTATGGAGGTCTTGATCTTCTTCAAATACTTCTTCTTGATCGCTTATCATTAGGTGATCTTGAAACTCATCATTTAATGAAACCCGCTTATTTTTTCTAATGTAGGCAAGACAATTATTAATGACTGCTCTCCGCAAAAAATATTTAATAGATTGTTTAATTTCAATTTCTTCTCTTCGTTTCCAAAGATCGAGAAAGACTTCTTGTGTCAAATCTTTTGCAGTATGTTCATCATTGACATATTGATACGCAATAACAATAAGGTATTTATAGTATTGTCGAAATAACTGATCAAAGGCTTTTCTATTACCTTCTTTGACTTGCTTAAATAATATGTCGGCTTCTTGGTTTGTGATAGTTCTTGTTTTAAAAAAGCAAGATACTCATTTCTTCAATGAATGATTAATCTGAGGATAAGGAAAGTGATTTTGGTATCTAGAATATTCCTGTTCTTATTTTTTACGTAGAAAAAATAAAAAATTGATTATTGATTATCAGTGAGTTAAGTTTTTTTTCGAAAAAAATAAAAAAAACATGGGGGATTCATTGATCTCAAAATACTGGTAGTTGTAAGTCGAGAAAATGCCTTGACTTTGCAATTGCAAGCATTAAAGAAATGATTTAATCACACAGTTTATTTGAAAATGAATAAACACCAAAATTGAAAAACCATGAAAAATCTAATGTTGTTATTAGTCATATGCTGTTCTATTTTATTTTTTACTTCTTGTGAAAAAGATGATTTAACTCCTGGCTTAGAAGAAGAAACCGTTGTTCAAGAAACCCCCACCCATTTAAAAAGAACTTGTGGACATACCCAACACATGGAAAGGTTATTAACGGATCCGAATTATAAGAATGATCATGAAATGAAATTCAAACGATTGGAAAAAATCGCAAGTCGGCCCAATCAAAGACTGGCTTGTACTAGCCCAACGATTATTCCTGTAGCTGTGCATTACCAAGGAGTCAGTAGCCCCAATGCTTCTTGTTTAGTTGACTTGGCTGAGCGTCAAATTCAAATTTTAAATGAAGATTTTGCGGGTACGAATTCAGATATAAATAAATGGGGAAATGCCGCATCAAATTTCCCTGGTGTAAGTAATGGAGAGGCTTGTGTTAAATTTTGTATAGCTACAAAAAATCATCCAAATGGTTTTGGATTAAGCAATGGAGCACCTGCAGTAACCATCAATAAGACCAATGGAGATTCGAACAGTCAATGGAGTGGATACCTTAATATCTACGTCCAATTTGGAACAGGAGTTTTAGGATATGCCCCTTTAGGTGGTTCTGGAAATGGAGATGGAGTGGTGATTGAAGCAAGTGCATTCGGAGCAGATTTGTCTTGTGGATCAGTAGCGCCTAACGCGCCATATAATTTGGGAAGAACGACCACACATGAGGTAGGACACTACTTTTTATTAGATCATATTTGGGGAAATGGAGGATGTAATAGTGATGACGGCGTACAAGATACCCCGAATTCAAAAAATGAACATTATGGTTGTCCAAATATTGGAGTTTCTTCTTGTAGTAGTAAAGATTTACACATGAACTATATGGATTATACCAATGATGAATGTATGTATATGTTTACGGCAGGACAAGCAACTCGCATGGAAAATTATATAGCTTCTTCTTTGTCTTCTTTAGTAAATAACGCAGCAAATGTTTGTGAAGAATCAGATGGAGGAACACCTCCTTCCGATCAAGATAATGATGGCGTAGCAGATACAGAAGATAATTGTCCAACAACTTCAAACCCCAATCAAGCAGATAGTGATGGTGATGGTATTGGTGATGCTTGTGATACAGTAACACCTCCTTCGGATCAAGATAATGATGGGATAGCAGATGCAGAAGATAATTGTCCAACGACTCCAAACCCCAATCAAGCGGATAGTGATGGTGATGGTATTGGGAATGCTTGTGATACGCCTGACGGAGGATCTGGATGTAATGGCCAAGAAATTTTTCTAGAACTTACTTTAGATGATTATGGATCAGAGACTATTATTCTTATCGAAGATGAATGGGGAGATGTAATCGCAGAATTTGGTCCCTACCAAGATAATCGTGCAGGAGAAGTAATTACAGAGACGGCTTGTTTAGATGAAGAATGTTATTGGATTGTAATTGAAGATGAATATGGTGATGGTATTTGTTGTGAATATGGAGAAGGTGAATTGATTGTTTCCGATGCCGCAGGAAATGAAATTGCTTACTCTGATGGCTACTTTGGCTACTACGATGAGATGATTGTTTGTGCAGATCCTTATGGCCTTCGATTAAAAGAAAATAAAAAAGACACTAAGAATTTAGATGCCTTGAAATTGAAGTCGAAAAACGAATAAAAGAAATAGATTGTTTTAATATGGAAAGTGGCTCAGCAAAAGTGTTGAGCCACTTTTTTTGTTCCAAATAAAAAAAGCAGATAGTCATGAACTACCTGCTTTTTTTGAAATGATTAATTTGTATTATTTAATTAATGTGATATCTCCTTTGTATTGAATAACTACACCATCTACAAATTCTACTTCGGCATAATAAACAAAGACAGCAGGATTCATTTCTTTACCTTTTAATGTTCCATCCCAACCAAAAGCAGGATCATCCGTTTGGAAATCAAAAGCTTCAAACATTTGCTCTCCCCAACGATCAAAGATTTTGAAAGCCTGTACTCTCGCTACTCCAATATCTCCAAAGATCATAATGACATCATTGTTTCCATCTCCGTTTGGTGTAAATGCATTAGGAATAAATACATTTCGATCTTTACCAACAAAGACGGTGATTTCATCCATAGTCATACATCCCGTTTCGTTAATGATAGTCACAGAATAAGTGGTCGTCTCTAAAGGAGCTGCTGTTGGGTTTGGACAATCCTCACAACTTAACCCTTCTACTGGAGTCCATATATAACTTAAAGAATCTGAACTGTTGGTTTCTGCAAATAATTCTACAGATTCACCAAGGCTAATTTCTACATTCACCCCTAAATCAACCATTAATTCAAATGGCTCTTCGATGTTAACGGACTGTGTCCATTCACAACCTAATACATCTTGAACAGTTAACTCGTAAGCTCCGCCTGCTAAACCATTAAATACATTACTTGCGGTAAAGTTTTCGCCATCTACAGAATATACATAAGGTGGCGTTCCTCCAAATGTACTATCAATGACAATACTTCCATTAATATCTCCAAAACAAGTAACTCCATTTGTTGTCCAGAAAGGAAGAATTGGGTCAGGTTGACCAAGTACGATGGTTTCTACATGTACACATCCGTTTTGATCCGTAATACTTACACTATGAATTCCTGCAACTAAATTAAATGCATCTGGACCATTATCTCCATTACTCCATTCGTAACTATAATCTGGAATTCCTCCGTCTGCCACCGCAGAAGCTGTTCCATCTGATCCACCAAAACAAGAAACATCTGTTCCTGATAAAATGGCAGTTATTGCCGTAGGCTCTGTAAAGTTAAAGTTACCAGAAATGGCAGTACAACCATTGGCATCGGTTACCGTAGCATTATAAGAACCCGCAGTTAATCCAGTAGCCACATCGGTATTATTACCATTTGACCAAGCATAGGTATAGGGAGGCGTTCCTCCAATCACAGCTACTGCCGCACTTCCTCCATTACCACCATTACATAAGATCGATCCACTCAATGGCGAATCACCGAATTGTAGTTGACTAGGTTCATTAACCGTAATAGATTCCATAGCAATACAACCATTGTTATCGGTAACGGTTACAGCGTGAATTCCAGCATCAAAATTTAAGGCTACATCAGTAATCGAACCATTATCCCATAAATAACTATAAGGAGGTGTTCCGCCTACAGGAACTACAGTAATTGTTCCGTCATTTCCTCCAAAACAACTTACATTAGTTGGACTTAAACTTAAACTGATATTAGTAGGTTGTCCAACGGTTGCATTTCCTAAAATAGTACAACCATTGGCATCGGTTACGGTAACGTCATAAGTTCCAATGCCCAAATTATTTTGACTTGCAGTTGTTTCTCCATTGTCCCATAAGAAGGTATAACCTGGTGTTCCTCCAGAAGGATTAGCGGTTACAGTTCCCATTGCCGAACCATTACAGTCGGTGTCGGTTGCGGTAACAGAAAGGCCAAGTGCTGAAGGTTCTGTAAGTGTAATTGAATTGGTAATTGAACAACCATTGGTATCTGTAATGGTTACTTCATGTGTTCCTACAGGCAAGTTCAATGCTGTGGGTGCTAAATCTCCATTGCTCCATAAGTATGTATAAGAAGGTGTTCCTCCAACAGCAACTACGGTAGCCGTTCCATCACTTCCTCCATTACAACTTACATCCGTTCCACTTATGGTTGAACTTACTGGAGCTGTTGGTCCACCAACAGTTAATGTAGCAGCAGGATTTAACGTACAACCATTGGCATCAATGATGGCTACATCATAAGTTCCAGCGGTAAGTCCAGTTGCTGTAACTGCCGTTTGGCCATTTGACCAAACAAAAACATAAGGAGCTGTTCCTCCTGTGGCATTAGCGGTTGCCGTACCATCGCTTCCTCCAAAACAACTAGTAGGAGTAGTTGATAATCCAGTAGGCAGTAAAATATTAGGAGTTCCAATATTGACAGATCCTGTAATCGTACAACCATTGGCATCAGTTACAGTCAAGTCATGATTACCTGCGGTTAAAAATTGAGCAGGATTCGATAATTCGCTATTATCCCAAAGAAAAGAATAAGGAGCTGTACCTCCTGTTACCGTAGCAGTGGCTGTCCCGTTTGCATCTCCAAAACAGTTTACGTCTGTACCTACAATACTTAATCCCATGCTTAATGGCTCATTAATCGTAATATTATCTACAATTTGACAACCATTATTATCTGTTACCGTTAAGATATAATTTCCAGCAGCTAAAGAAGCTATGTCTTCTGTAGTTTCGGTATTACTCCAAGCATAGGTATAAGGAGCAGTTCCATTAGTTATAGTAGCATCAATACTACCATCTGAGGCAGCATTACAAGAAAGATCAGAACCGACAAGCACCAGTGTTAATGCATTGGGCTCTGTGATTGTTGTAGTTCCCGCAGTAATACATCCATCGATGTCAGATACAGTAACATTATAACTTCCAACACAAAGGCCTGTTGCGGTTACAGTCGTTTGAGAACCCGCTGCAGCATCCCATTGGTATGTATAAGGAGCCTGTCCGCCACTAATTGTTAACGTAGCAACTCCATCACAAACACCTTGGCAACTTGCTTGGGCATCGATATTAATATTATCAATAGAAAGTGTACTTATATTTCCAATCAAAACAGTAGCGGTATTACTACATCCATTATTGTCTGTTACGGTAACGACATTATTTCCAGCACAAAGATCAATTGGATCTTCGTCCGTACTACCATTTGTCCAAAGGAAAGTATAAGGCGCAGTTCCGCCTGCGGCAGTAATTGTAGCGCCTCCATCACAACTACTACAATTTGAATCACTATTACTATCTATTGAAATAGTAATTCCAGTAGGTTCATTGATGTTGATTGATGAGGTTGTTGTACAGCTATTGTTGTCTGTAATGGTTATGGTATGTGTTCCTGCATCTAAGTTTGTTGCAGTTGTTGTATTTTCTGTGTTATCCCAAACAATTGAATAAGGTGCAGTACCTCCATTGATCGTAACAGTAGCAGAACCATCGCTACCTCCATTACAACTTACGTCATTATCAAGAGCAGTAATTGCGGTTAATAAAGCGGGTTCATTAATCACTGTGCTACCTCCTACAATACAACCGTCTGCATCAGTTACCGTCAAGTCAATATTTCCACCACTTAGTCCTGTTGCTATAGCATCAGTTTGACCATTTGACCAAATAAAAGCATAAGGAGCTTGTCCTCCACTTACAGAAGCGGAAGCTTGTCCGTCCGCATCGCCATTACAAGTAACATCATTGTCGGTGGTGATATTATCCAAAACTAAAGAGGAAGTATTTCCAACATTAGCAATTAATGTATTGGTACAACCATTAGCATCCGTAACCGTTACTGTATTATTTCCAGAA
>JAHDCJ010000109.1:0-14332 GCA_020629935.1 Saprospiraceae bacterium
CTGGGTCTGGTACGCCCTATACCTTCCTTTGGAGTAATGGTAAAGAAACAAAAGACATCATCAATTTATCGGAAGGAGATTATTATGTAACCATTTATGATAACATGGGTTGTGAAGAAGTTTATGGTCCATACACCGTAAATTATATTACAGGAACTCAAAATTTTAATTTAAGTCATCAAATTAAAATACTAGGTAATCCAGTATCTGAAGCGTTACAACTCCAAGTACCTTCTTCTTTTATTTATGATAAAATAATATTAACCGATTATTTAGGAAGAACCGTTCAATCATTTAATTTTTCTCCTATACATCACTACCCTATGCAGGCAGTATCTAATGGTGTTTATTTTATTCAATTCTATAATAATGAATCTTATTTAGGTGCTACAAAAATCATCAAACTTAATCCGTAAGTTCGATTTATAAATCATCAAACCTAGAGCGGAATACCTTGTCATGGTATTCCGCTTTTTATATTAACAAAAAAACATGTATATTATATTTCATTAATAAGTACTCGGACAAAAAAACACAGCAATGGAAAATCACAATGAAGATCAATTTTCTTCCACTGGAAAGGAAGGAGAATTGCCCAAAGACCTTCAAGCAACACAAGAAGAAGTCAAAGCCTTTTTCAAACAAGATTTAGGTAAAATTTTTAAGACTTTTATCTTTGAACCGCTAGACGGCCCACACCATATTTTATCGAATCGATCAGAAAAATCTTATTTTCATTCTTTGATCTTAATCGTTACCACGGCAGTACTCACCTTTATTTTTGTCTTTCTTTCTGTTGGGAAAATGGTACGCAGCATGATGGGTTTTGGTGATTACATCGCGTTATTACTAGCTCCTGCATTATTTTTAATTCTTATTTCACTCATTGCTTTTGGAGCAAAAACTATTTTTGGGAAAGGGGATTTAAAGAGTGAGTTATTAACGGGCGGATTATGCGGAATTCCTTTTACCCTACTCATGGCCTTTGCTTTTATTATCACCATATTATTTGATGGTAATTCCATGATAAGCCTAGCCTCAGGCAGATTACCTACTGCGGGTTTACCCATATTTATTTTATTCCTTTATCCTTTTTTAATGTTGTTTAATGTGGTACAACAGTCCTTCAAAGCTTCAGGAATGAAAGGTGCTATTGGTTGGTATCTATCCCCTGCGGTAATTGTGTTAGCAGGCTGGTTAACTTCCAAAATAATGGATGCTATTTTTGGGTAAAAAGGCGATAAAATAAAAAAAGCAATCAACCTAGGAGAGTTGATTGCCTAAATAAGTGTCTATTTCTTTTCGAAAAAAGAAAATAACCATCTTATCTGCTGTGATTTCTATAGGATTCGAACCTATATTATAGATACCTACATTTATCATTGAAATCAAAGTAAAAAAAAAGCCTGAGTGTACATTTGACCATAATAGTCTAACACTCAAGCTTTTAGTGATCCCGCCAGGATTCGAACCTGGGACCTACAGATTAGAAGTCTGTTGCTCTATCCAACTGAGCTACGGGACCAATTTAGTAAGAACATTTTCTTAGGACTGCAAAGTTATTTCTTTTTTCGTAAAAAGAAAAAATGCGAGCGATAATTTTCAAACATTTTGTCTTTTTATTTAGTTCCCTAAGAAACTATTTTATATTTATCTTTGATAGATTTGTAAAAAAATAAGAACACCTAAATACTATGGACAATAAAGTTACCAGTGTACAAATTGAAGAAAGTTGGAAAATCGCTTTGAAAGAAGAATTTGCTAAGCCTTATTTTGGGCAAATCAAACAATTTCTTGTCGAACAAAAAAAATTAAACAAAACGATCTATCCGCCTGGACCATTAATTTTCAATGCCTTCAACACCACTCCTTTTAATGAAGTAAAAATTGTTATCCTTGGTCAAGATCCATATCATGGACCTGGTCAAGCACATGGTTTGTCTTTTTCTGTGCCTATGGGTGTTCGAGTTCCTGCCTCTTTACGCAATGTGTATAAAGAATTAGTAGACGATATTGAAGGTTTTGAAAAACCAAATCATGGGCACTTGGTTTCTTGGGCCAATCAAGGCGTGTTTTTATTAAATGCGATGCTTACGGTAGAACATAAAAAAGCAGGATCGCACAAAAAGATCGGATGGCAACATTTCACCAATGCGGTAATAAAGAAACTATCTGATGAACAAGAAGGAATTATCTTTATGCTTTGGGGAAATTTTGCTAAACAAAAGAAAGAATTGATTGACACCGATAGACATCATGTGCTGGAAGCTACCCATCCATCACCTCTTGCAGGAAATGCTTTTTTAGGAAACAAACATTTTTCCACTGCAAATCAATTGCTCAAAGCCCAAGGCAAAACACCCATTGATTGGAAACTGTAAAATGAAATTTAATTACAACCGATACGCATAAATAGAATTTCCATTAGCTACGACTAAGACTTCTTTATTTTCACCAAACAAATCTTCCATTACAAAAGGGGTAGTTCCTGCAATTGGAAAATTAGGATAAGGAAGACCATTTTCGTCTAAAAGATAAATTCTACGCTTTGCTCTACTTAAAGTACCAATCCTAGATTTAATAGAATTTTTTGTTTTAATGGTAAAAAGATCACTTTGGTTCTCTTCAAATTGATGGCTTAATATTTTCTCACTATGATCATAAGCAACGATTTCATTTTCACTTAAAGCGATATATTCTTTTCGTTCATCTTCAATGACATCCGAATACGCAAATTTCACTTTTCTTCGTTTACCTGCTTTCAACTTTAGATTAAAAAATTTCCCATTTAGATTGGTGATATAAGCATAAGCCTCTTCATTGACATTGACCACCCGATATGGCTTTGAAATCATATCAATACCAAAAGGAGAAGCAAACCTTCCACTTAACTTTACGGTATTCGTTCTAGGCGTTCCATCTAGATCATATATACGTAGTCTTCCTCGATTATTCTGACTAAAAATATAATCTTTACCATCGACTAAAGCATGTTGTAAAGGAAAATTAATCACTCCATTTCCTTCATTCGGATTCCAACCGCTTAGTGGCGATCCATTCAATTTATAACCATAAATATTACCTGATTCTGTAGCTAAAAACATTCGGTAATCTTTATCATTAGAATAATCCATCACCATTAATCCATTGCTTGCATTCCGTACATTTTTCGGATAACCTTTCCCCTTCACATCTTCTCCATTTCGATCAATCAGATAGATATATTCTTTGGTATTAAAAAGCAATTGAAGTTTGTCGTTTCGGTAAGCATCAATTTGATAAATTTCAGATAAAATAGGCCCTTCCAATTTTCGTTCCCATAGGATTTGTCCTCCATTATTTAATAGATATACGCGATGCGATTTGTCTTGCACAAAAATTTCCCATTCTTTCGTTTTATGATTTTTCACCAAACTTGGGGCAATTAGCGCTTCCTCTTTTAGAGCGGTTTTCCAAACGACTTGGGTAGGCATTCGCTCCGTCTCGGAAAATTGAATTTGACCATTGGTGAAAAGCATATTATTATGAGCAGACCATTGAACCCCAATAGGACTTAACTTTTGAATACGTTCAAAGCTCTCTTCAATGCGCCTGCCTTTTTCTACCTTTACATAAGATTTATACCATTGAAATAATTTTCGAAAATCGAAATAAATTTGAAGATTGGAAGTACTTGATAGATTTTCTTCAAAATTTAAAAATGCTTCATTTCTTCCAAAGGTATGACCAATATTGTATTTATCTATCCACAGTTCTAAGGCTGTTTTGGAATTGGCCATGACCACAAACTCATCAAGTAATATCCAGTAAGGATTTTGAATAGTGTTGAATTTATCCCCCAATATAGGCTTTAGAATATCTTTCACCATCATTCGTCGGATCGTATAATTTTGATATGGATAGGATTCTAATTCGCCTTTTTTACTAGCCAATTCATCCAATAATTCTATCGCCAATTCTTGATTGTCCATTTGAAACACAGCGAATTGGTTGGAAGCAAAAGCATCGGCATGAGGTTCGGTAAGAACCACAGCCAATTCTTCACCAATCCAAGGCATAAAATACTTTTTGAACTCCTCCCCTTCTTCGGGTACTAATTCTCTAACTAATCGCTTAAATTCTCTAAAACCAAAATGAACCATTAAAGCCGTATGATCGGGGATAATTTGATAGGTTTTAATTTCTTTTGGCTGTTTTTGTTTACTCAGTGCTTTAAGTAATTTATTATTTTTTGGAAAAAAAGTATATCCCGCCAGCATGATGGTTTCTTTTTGAATATGGAGATCAAAACTCATCCAATCTGCTATACTTTTTATTTGATCTATTTCATGCTGAACCTGTGGTTGAATAAAGGTAGTCGCAAACAAAGGAAATTGCTCTACATTGATCATACACGTTAAATCGCCTTCTTTACCTCCTAAGGAAACCGCTTTACGAAATATTTTATCTCTATAAATATTTGACCCAAAATCTTTAAGCTGTCGCACCGCATATTCTACCAAATACGGTTTTTTTCCTGCAAGTAATAAACCTTTAAAATGACATAGAGTCAAAGCAATAGAATCATTTTGAATTTGGTAAATTTGTTGCCCTTTAAAAATGGATGTTTTCGTTTTGACACCGTCTAATGATTTCAAGGCAGTTGGTAATTCAAAATCTTTTTTTAATCCATCCAATACATAAACCAATTCAAAATCATTTTGGCCGCTTAATTGGGTAGCAGCAATAACTTTAGGGCGGTTTTTATTATTAGCTAAACCATCTAAAGATTGAATGAGATTTTTTATTTCAGGCAAATTAAATTGCAGTTTTTCTACAATGGGAAAAACTTCGATAATATCTTTATAATCTGCTTTAGTTAGAGCAAGCGGCAATTTGTCCCAATCTTTTATTTCAAAGACCAAGGCACTATTATAAGGAACAGCCTCGTAAGGATTAATTTTTTTAAATGGCAAACGATACCATCCAAAAACACTAGAACCAAGATAAGCAAGCAATAATAAGGACAAGAGGGCAAGTATCCATTTCCTCTTATTTTCCATAAATTTTATAATTAAGTGTGTGTTAAAAATAAATTGCAATCAGCAATTACATTTTATCTGGGTTTAGGTTGCTGCAAAGCTAAGTCATTGAAACTGAATTCCCATGTTTTACTTATGGAAGTTTTTCAAAATGTTTTATTTTTGAGCAATGAAAAAACATAACTATCTACTGATTATTGGTTTTTTGGGTGCTTTGGCTGTAGGTTTAGGTGCTTTTGGAGCACATGCCTTAAAGGAAGTTTTAGATGCTAAACATCTCGCTATTTATCATAAGGGAATTGATTATCACTTTTATCATTGTCTTGCAGCATTTGCTACTTGGTTAATTTTAGATCGATATGATCTTCAAACTCTTCGGTGGGCGGTGAATTCTTTCTTTTTAGGTATTGTACTCTTTTCAGGGTCTTTGTATTTATTAGCTTGTGCAGAAGTTTTAGGAATACAAGGTTTTAGAGTCATTTTAGGCCCAATGACACCTTTAGGGGGAACTTGTTTTATAATCGGATGGATTATGTTAATTTTGAGCGCACAAAAAATAAAAAATCATGAATAAAGGATATCAAGCATTTGAACAAAAAATGCAAAAAATTGCAGATATTAATTATGCGATGTCGGTTTTGCAATGGGATAAAGAAGTCAACCTACCTACAAAAGGTGCTCGGTTTCGAACCCAACAAATCTCAACATTAGCAGGTATTGCTCATGATTTACAAACCGAATCCGCTTTGGAAGAAATGCTCAATGAGTTAAAAAATCAAAATGATTTGAGTCCTGAACAAGCCAAAAATATAGCCTTAGTTCAAGATAAATTTGCGCGAACAAAAAAACTATCTACTGAATTTGTAGTTCGTCAATCTAAAGCCATTTCAAAAAGTTATCATGCTTGGCTAAAGGCAAGAGAAGCGAATGATTATCGTTTGTTCAAAGATGCCTTTTCTACTATTGTAGATATCAAAAAAGAGGAAGCCGAATTGGTCGGATATGAAGATCATCCCTATGATGCCTTAATGGATCAATTTGAAAAAGGAGCAAAGACGAAAGACATCACCGCCTTGTTTAAAGACGTACGCAGTCAATTGGTTGACTTTGTAAAAAGGTTAAGCGATCGGCCTCAAGTTGAAGGTGGTTTTTTGAAGCAATTTTATCCTAAAGATAAACAATGGGATTATGGGCTAGAAATACTAAAGTCTATTGGTTATGATTTTGAAGCGGGTCGTCAAGATATTTCTCCACATCCTTTTACTACTAATTTCTCTTCAGAAGATGTGCGGGTAACTACGCGAATTGATGAAAACGATTTTAGCAATATGCTATGGAGTTGTATTCATGAAGGAGGGCATGCGCTTTATGAGCAAGGACTTCCTTCTAACCAATATGGAATGCCTTTAGGAGAATATATTTCTTTAGGTATCCATGAATCTCAATCACGCCTTTGGGAAAATAATGTAGGTCGAAGTCTTCCTTTTTGGAAAGCCCATTATAAAGGAGCCCAACAAACTTTTCCGGAAAATTTAGGTAACATAGATTTAATGACCTTTTATAAAGGCATCAATCGAGTAGCTCCCAATTTAATCCGTACAGAAAGCGATGAGTTACATTACCATTTCCATGTACTTATTCGATTTGAAATTGAAAAAGGATTGATTGAAGGAAGTTTAGATGTCTCAAATTTAGATGAGATTTGGCGAAGTAAATACAAAGAATATTTAAATGTTGAAGTACCTGATGACAAACGAGGAATTCTGCAAGATATTCATTGGTCCTATGGAAGTATTGGTTACTTTCCTACTTATTCTTTAGGAAGTTTTTATGCTGCTCAGTTTTTTGCTCAAGCTTGTAAAGAAATTCCTGATTTAATTCTTCAAATTGAAAAAGGAAATACCCAACCCATTTTGGATTGGTTGCGCAGCAATATACATCAACATGGCAAGCGATATACTGCAGAAGAACTATGTGTCAAAATCACTGGAGAACCTCTTAATTTCAAGTATTTCATGGATTATGCACAAGAAAAATATAATGGTATTTACCAATAAATCATTGGATTAGTTTGCAGTTATTTTATTCGAAAAATATAGAAGATGAATTGCTTTTTCTAGATCAAGAAGAAGCTCGACACTGTTCGGTTACTCTGCGTAAAAAGCCTGGAGATCTCATTCATGTAGTTGACGGGAAAGGCAATTTATATGACGGTAGATTAATCACCGTAGATAAACGAAAATGCACGGTCGCCATTGAAAAGACCGTCCCTGAATTTGGTAAATTAGACTCTCCAATTCATATAGCCATTGCTCCTACCAAAAATATTAGTCGATTGGAATGGTTTCTAGAAAAAACAACAGAGTTTGGCATTAGTGAAATCAGTCCGATCTTGTGTACAAGATCCGAACGAAAGCACATTCGTATAGATCGTTTAGAAAAGATATTAATCACTGCAATGAAACAATCATTGAAGGGCTATTGCCCTAAAATTAATCCATTGCAATCTTTCGCCTCTTTTATTGAATCTTCAAAGATGGACGAAGTAAAATATATTGCGCATTGTGAAGATCACCCAAAATCTCATTTAATTCACAACTATTCAAGTTGTTCTCCCGTTACAATACTTATAGGTCCTGAAGGGGATTTTACACATGCAGAAATTGGCATGGCATTAGCAGCAGGATATAAGGAAATAAGCTTAGGCAAAAGTCGTCTACGTACAGAAACTGCGGGAATTGCTGCTTGCCAAATTATCCATTTAAAAAATGAAATTTTATCTAATGAATAAACGATTGACCGTTTTTACAAGTTGGGCTGTTTTATGTGGTATCGTACTTTTATTGAGTGCATGGACCGCAGAAAAACCTTCTTTGAAACTTGCCCTATTAAAATATAGTGGAGGTGGAGATTGGTATGCCAATCCTACAGCCCTTCCCAATTTGGCTAAATTTTGCAATAGTAATTTAGGAACCAATTTTGATCCAGATTATGCTACGGTAGAAGTAGGAAGTGTAGATTTGTTTAATTATCCATTTGTCCATATGACAGGTCATGGGAATGTGGTATTTTCAGATGTGGAGGCCGAAAATTTAAGAAACTATTTACTGGCAGGCGGTTTTTTACACATTGACGATAATTATGGAATGGATACTTATATTCGAGCTGCGCTTAAAAAAGTTTTTCCTGAAGTGGAACTGGTAGAATTACCTTTTGAACATGCGATTTATAACCAATCCTATCAATTTCCTAAAGGATTGCCAAAGATTCATAAGCATGATGACAAACCAGCACAGGGTTTTGGAATAATTTGGGAAGGTCGTTTAGTTTGCTATTATACCTACGAAACGGATTTAGGTGATGGCTGGGAAGATCAATCTGTACATAAAGATCCAGAAGAGTTACGACAACAATCGTTTAAGATGGGAGCTAATATTATACAATTTGCCTTTGAGCAATAATGTGGTCTAAAATAAAAAGATAAACAAACAAAAAGCCATTATGAAAATTCATAATGGCTTTTTTCTTTTTAGTGTTCGTCTTCGTTAAAAAAGAAATCATCTTTTCTAGGGTAATCTGGCCAGATATCATCTATTCCAGTATAATGTTCCCCTTCATCTTCCATTTGTTGAAGATTTTCGATGACTTCTAGTGGTGCACCAGAACGAATTCCATAATCAATGAGTTCGTCTCGGGTTGCAGGCCAGGGCGCATCTTCAAGGTGTGACGCTAATTCTAATGTCCAATACATACGATTTAAAGTAAAAATTAATAATTAAAATGTTAGGATTTAACTGTTTAAGATAACTTGTATTATTTTATAAAACATATGGACTGAATAAAATTTCATCATTTTATTGACGAAAAAAAATAAACTCCTAAACTTGACTTAATTCTTTATGTCAACAATTGTTTATTTCGAATAAATTCAAATTGCACAAAAATTAATGCTTTTATTAGTTTTGTGCCTTATTCTACAGCTTTCCTATATTGCCTATGTAAACAATTAAATTTTAAAAATCAAGTGTTTGTTAAAAATAAATTCAAATTAAATGATTAGCATGGCGTCTCCATAGCTATAAAACTTGTATTTTTCTTTAATTGCTTGTTGATAAGCATCCATCATCAAGTCATATCCACCAAAAGCACAAATCATAATCATCAAGCTTGATTTTGGCAGGTGAAAATTAGTAACCATAGCATCAGCAATGCTGAATTCATGTGGAGGATAAATAAATAAATTAGTCCATCCTTCCGCTGTTTTTAGGTTTCGAGTAGCAGAAACACCAGATTCAATAGAACGCATTGAAGTGGTTCCGATTGCACAAACTCGTTTTCCATTTTCTTTTGCTTTGTTGACTAAATCTACACACGGTTGTTTGATAGAGAAATACTCTGCATCCATTTTGTGTTTAGACAAATCCTCCACTTCTATATTTCTAAACGTTCCTAAGCCTACATGTAAGGTAACTTCAGGAAATTCTACTCCTTTCAACTCAAATCGCTTCATTAATTCACGACTAAAGTGAAGTCCTGCTGTTGGAGCAGCTACTGCGCCTACCTCACTAGCATAAATGGTTTGGTAACGTTCCTTATCCATAGCATTGGCTTCCCGATTGATGTATTTCGGTAAAGGCGTATTTCCTAGGATATTTAGCTGTGCTCTAAACTCTTCTTCAGATCCTTCATCAAGAAAACGAATAGTACGGCCTCTGGAAGTGGTATTATCTACTACTTCGGCGACTAATAAATCATTATTATTATCATCGCTAAAATAGAGTTTATTGCCCACACGAATTTTTCGAGCAGGATCAACTAATACATCCCATAATCGCATTTCCGTGTTAAGCTCTCTCAATAAAAACACTTCAATATCCGCTCCTGTTTTTTCTTTTCGACCAAATAAACGAGCAGGGAATACTTTCGTATTATTAAGGATAAGATTATCCCCATCATCGAAGTACTCTAAAATATCTTTGAAAATTTTATGCTCTATTTTTCCAGTATCCTTATGAACAACCATTAAACGTGATTCATCACGACGAGGAGAAGGTTTTTGAGAAATTAATTTCTCAGGTAATACAAAATCAAATTGTGATAATTTCATAGAATTATTTTGATAACATTAACTTTAGAGGTGTCCAAGCCGCAAAGATGATTATTGGTTTGCATTTATCCAAAAAAAAGGGGATCAATTTCAAGAGTTTTCCTTAATTTACCTGATCACTCCAAAGTATTTGTTCATTAATAAACCGTTTGAAGATAAAAGACGTTACTTTATCGAATCCTTTAGGCAAAATCTATTGGGATACTTACCTTAGCGTTCAACCTGTATAATATAATAAAAATATTTTGTTAGTACTAAAAGTAATTATAGAAAGTATTGCGCAAGCCTTTTCTCAATTAACGGCCAATAAATTAAGGGCTTTTTTGAGTTTATTAGGGATTACCATTGGTATATGGTGTGTTATTTCTGTACTTTCTGCGGTAGAATCCTTAGAAATGAACATTCGGGGAAGTATTAACAAGCTAGGAGATGATATTGTTTATATTGATAAATTCTCTTGGGCTGAAGATCCAAGTAGCAATTATTGGAAATGGAGAAGACGGCCCGATCCTAGTTATAAAGACTTTAAAGCCATTGCTTCAAAGATACAATCTGCCAAACTCAGTTCTTATGCCGCGGTTATTGGATTAAAATCTGTAGAATTTAAATCCATCAATGTTTCTAATGTCCCAATCTTCGCTATGACCTATGATTATGCAGAAATGTTTAATTTTGAGTTTAGTCAAGGGCGCTACTTTAATAATTTAGAATACCATAGCGGAACCAATCAAGTCATTCTAGGTAATGATTTAGCTACTCAAATTTTTGGTGAGAATATTAATCCTATTGGTAAACGGATTAAGTTTATGGGTGTTAAAATGACAGTCTTAGGTGTTCTTAAAAAAGAAGGAGAAAGTCTACTTCAAATTTTAGATTTTGACGAAGTGCTACTCATGGGATTTAATACTGCCAGAAAAATTGCTAATGTAGAAAATGTACCCCGTGCCTTCATAAATGTAAAAGCCAAAGACGACGTAACGCTTGAGCAATTAGAAGATGAGATCACTGGTGTTTTACGTGCACATCGTAGGCTCAAACCTAAGGAAGAAAGTAATTTTGCATTGAATAAATTATCGATTGTTGCCCAAGCTTTTGATCAGGTATTTAGCGTTATAGGCATGGCAGGCTGGTTTATAGGCTTGTTTTCTATTCTAGTCGGAGGCTTTGGTGTAGCTAATATAATGTTCGTTTCCGTAAAAGAACGCACCAGTTTGATTGGTATAAAAAAGGCATTAGGCGCTAAACGCTATATTATTTTGCTTGAGTTTTTAATCGAAGCTATTATTCTTTGTGTGCTTGGAGGAGCTATTGGTTTACTTTTGGTTTTTCTTATGACAAAAGCAGCCACTGCAGCCTTTGATGATTTTGAATTTATTCTCTCCCAATCGAATATTACTCTTGGACTTTCTATTTCTATTATTATTGGAATAATTGCTGGTTTTTTACCTGCCTTTAAAGCCGCTAAGATGGATCCTGTAGAAGCTATTCGGTCTTAATGTGGTTTATTATTTCTATTGATGTTATTTGTTCTTTTTCTTGATAAAAAGAACCAAAAATCAAGACTTATTTCATTTCTTAACGCATTTTCGTTGATTTAAAACCTAAATGAAATAGGTCGGGTGTGGTGATCAGTGATTCGTTTTATTGAGGTTTGATGTTTTTTGTGCGATGAACTAGAGTTCATCGGTAGATTTAGCAACGAATCATTACTTTTTACTTTTCACTTTAAAGCTCCAGGTCAACTTGGTTACAGAGACGATTTCTCCATTCTCTTGCTTTCCTACAGAAGTAATTAAGCAGGTTTCTCCTTCTCCCGTTTCAATAGCTCGTTGTACGGTTTCTTGAATTAACAAACCATCTTCACAAGTAAAAGTAGTTCGTGAATTTGCCTTTTTGAAAAACTCACAAGAAACCTCACGAACCAACATAGAAATCGGCGGTCTTCCTTGCAGTGCTATCCTAGCCATTATTCCAGCAGGGAATTCTGCGGCACCTGCCTGAGCAATAAAATAAATAGAACGGAATGGATTTTTTGTTCGCCATCCATAAGGAATGGTCACCACGGCTTTTTCTGGACTAACTGATTTTAAACGCATCCCCATGAACCAAGCCATAGGTAAATCTTTTAGTAAGAATAATTTAAAAAGAAAAGGATTTTGAGCTTGCTTGATCAACTTCTTCACCTTAGGATGATTCGGATCAAATGTGAGCGTTTGTTGTTTTGGTGTAATCACCGATTCCATATCAAAAAATTTACGGGTATAAACAAAATTTCTAAATAATTAAACAGACATTCCCATAAAATTAAGCATTTAAAAGGATAGTCGGATGAAATTCAGTATTTTTCCTTTTCAAGCCACCTTTTTATTTTTAACCTTAATTAAATTTAGCTGATGAAAATAGTAAAAGCGCAAATCAAATTTAACGGAGAATGTATTGACCTAGAAGCAGGAAAATCCGTTTTTCGTGATGACTTATTTGCTGATTTTATTATTCAAAAAGAAGAAGAAGGTAGTCAACGGATACAACTTACATTACATCCTAAAACGCCTATTCTTTTGGAAGGTATAAGCATTGAGTTTTCGCAAAATTACACGTCGAAGGATCGAGTCTTTTGTAATGGATTTCAATCATGGACAGAAAGTAGAGAATATGAGACTCAAGAATCTATTGAAGGACTTCGAAAACTAGCTTCTCCTTTAATGGAAGCTTATGGAGATTATGGATTTTATCCTTATCCAAACCAAGCAGGTATTTTACATTCATGGACCTATTCCTATGTCAAACAATCTAAAGATCAGTATGCTTTTATTGGATCTTTAGCAGAGTTTACGGGTTATACATTGATTGTGCATGACTGCAATAATAATACCTTGACGGTATCAAAAGATTGTGAAGGATTGAATCTAGATCACTCCTACCCTGCCCTTGATTTATTAATAAGTTCAGGATCAGAAAAAGAAGTGTTTGATCGATATTTTGAAACGATGGATATTCAAAAACCAAAGGTAGATACAGCTACGGGTTGGACGAGTTGGTACTATCATTACACCAAAATTTCAGAAGCTATCATTTTAGATAATTTGGCAGCTTTTGAAGATCAACAAATACCTATTGATTTCTTTCAAATTGATGACGGATACCAAACCGCAGTTGGTGATTGGATGAGTATTAAATCTAATTTTCCCAATGGAATGGCTTCTATCGCTACGAAAATTAAGACCGCCAATTATAAACCAGGGATTTGGTTAGCACCTTTTATTTGCGAAAAAAAATCAGCGATTTTTAAGAATCACCCCGATTGGATTTTGCGTGATGCCGATGGCAAAATGGTAAAAGCAGGATACAATCCTGGATGGAGCGGTTTTTTCTATGCATTAGATTTTTATAAAAAAGAAGTCCAAGATTACCTTAGATCGGTGTTTCTCACCGTACTCAACAAATGGGGATATGAAATGGTTAAGCTGGATTTTCTGTATGCAGTGGCCATCATACCAAGACCTCATAAAACTAGAGGACAAGTAATGAGCGAAGCGATGACCTTCTTAAGAGAAATCATTGGTCAAAAATTAATTCTTGGTTGCGGTGTACCTTTGGGTTCTGCATTTGGCAAAGTTGATTATTGTCGGATTGGCGCCGATGTACATACCTCTTGGGAGCATGGATTATTAAAATGGTTAAAAAATAGAGAGCGTGTTTCCACTGCTTTAGCGGTTACCAATACCGTAGGAAGACATCATTTAAATGGGCGGGCGTTTATCAATGATCCTGATGTTTTTATTTTACGAAAAGATAAAAATAAACTAAGTCCAGAGCAGCAACAAAGTTTGATGTTGCTAAATTGTCTCCTAGGTGATTTATTATTTATTTCAGATAATATTAAATCCTATTCTCCAGAGCAACATAGTGAATATGAAGCTATGTTTTTATGGAAAGACAAAAAAGTACAAAAAGTGGAGGAAAGAAATCATTTAGTAGAAATTCATTTTACCTTGGAGGGAAAAGCATTAAAGGCGATTTTTAATTTTGATAAAAAGGAAAAAACGATAGCTGCTCAAAAAGGAAAATTTTCTTTGGCCCCGTATGAATCCATCATTTTATCTGTATAATTTTTAAACATGAGTGAAGAAAATTTGAAGGCTTTAGGATGTAATAACTGTTCAACTTTAGTCCATCCCAAAAATATCTATTGTCCGAATTGTCA
>JAHDCJ010000109.1:14432-18316 GCA_020629935.1 Saprospiraceae bacterium
GCGTATATTATGCCCGACAAATCAGAGAAGAGGCACGTTCAAAAAATATACCCGACGATATTTTGGATTTAAACTAGCGAATTTCTTCAATTGCTTTTAAAAAGACGGGATCGACTTTATTTAATATTTGATAAAAACCTTCTTCTTTAAATAGCTCTTTTGCAATAAAAGCTTTGAGTCGCTGACGAATGGCTTTACGGCTGTTTTGAATTTCTCCATCCTTGTACTTTGTTCCTTTTTCAATTACAAATTTTACAAACTCATTGGTAATGGTTTCAATTTCTGTAAAGTTCTTATCAAAGTCTTTAATAGTTTCAAACGCTTTCAGTTTTGTTCGATTTTTATCGATATAATCATAAATATAATCGGGTAAATACTGTTGACTTTTTAGATAAAAAGGATTGTGCACAATGGTATCCATTGCCACAAATTTATCAGGAGTAATTCCTCCTCCTCCAAAAACGATACGTCCAGAAGCGGTTTGATATTCCGTAGAATCTGTAATTTTTATACTATCTTGATTAAAGAATTCGCCTGAATTCATTCGATCTGCGCCATCGTTTTTATAATCATCCCCTACCCCTTTATACGGTTTTTGAATGGAGCGACCTGAAGGCGTAAAATAACGAGCTACAGTTAATCGAAGTGCTGAACCATCAGATAATTTGTATTGCTCTTGAACCAATCCTTTTCCATAAGATCGTCTACCAATAATCGTTCCTCGATCCCAGTCTTGAATAGCACCTGCAAGGATTTCACTTGCGGAAGCAGAGCCTTCATCAATAAGCACCATGACTTTTCCTATTTGGTAAAAATTTCGGCCTGTTGTTTTATATTCCGATCTTTTCGCATTACGACCTTCGGTATAAACGAGCAATTGTTTAGGATTTGTAAATAATTGATCTGCAATTTTGGTCGCTGCAGAAAGATAACCTCCTGGATTTTGTCGAAGATCAATAATTAAATGTTTGAAGCCTTTTTCATCAAGATCTTCAATACCTTTCATAAACTCTTCGTAGGTAGAACTACTAAATCGATTAATTTTAATATAGGCAATTTCATCATCTACCATATAATGACAATCGACACTAAAGTCAGGAATTTGATCTCTTTTAATTGTAAAATCAATAAGTTCCTCTTGATTCCCTCTTTTGATAGACACATCTACTTCGCTGCCTTTTTCACCTCGGAGTAATTCGTAAACTGTTTCATTTTTCACTTCTACTCCTGCTACTAAACTATCATTTATCCTTACAATTTTATCTCCACCCAAAATGCCTACTTTTTCAGATGGGCCACCAGCCAAAGGAGCAATTACATAAATCGTATCATTTAGTATATAAAATTGAATTCCAACACCTTCAAAACTTCCTTCTAGTGAATTATTTACTGCTTCCAATTCTTCCTTAGGAATATAAGACGAATGCGGATCTAATTCGTCAAGCATATTATTAATGGCCGTTTCCAATAATTCCTTTCTTTCTGTTTCATCTACATACTTGGCCTCAATATATCGAATCATTTCTTCGATCTTCCCAATCTCTTTTCCTCCAGTCAATCGTTGAATAGGCGTAGCAGAAGAAGTCTTGGCGGTCGATTTTTGTAGTTGAAACCCAAGCAGAATACAGCTAACCGCAGTGATAGCGAACAATAAAGGAAGCCAAACATTGAGTTTTCCTGATTCAGGATTATCTGAAATAATGGTATTGGTATTTTCTTGTATGGGTGTCATTAAATAATTATGATTTTTGAAAAATCAGGTTGAAAGCTAAGGCGATTTTAAAATTATTCAAAATCAAACCGTGAAATTAATGAAATTTTAACGAGAACACTATACTTTTGATGTTTAAGTAGTGATTTGTTTAAATTCTCCTTTTATTAGACCATTTTAGAATTCATATGATATTTATTGTAGACAGCGGAGCCACGAAAGCCACTTGGCAACTTCTAGACGGCGAACGATTAGTACGAACCATTAAGACTAGCGGATTTAATCCTTATTATTTAAATTCGAAGGAAATGGCTGATTTATTGAAGGTTGAATTATTAGATTCCTTTGATTTTGAAGTAAATTCCCATGTTAAAGCCATTTACTTTTATGGTGCGGGTTGTTCAGGAGAAGCAATTAATAAGGTAGTTGAAGAGGCCTTGTTTACTTATTTCAAAAAATCGAAATTATTTATTCATCATGATATGCTTGGTGCGGCTCGGGCATTATGTCAACGCTCCCAAGGGATAACATGTATATTGGGCACAGGATCAAATTCTTGTTTGTATGATGGCCAACATATTGTAGATCAAATTCCTTCTTTAGGCTTCTATTTGAGCGATGAAGGTAGTGGAGCCGATTTAGGAAGGCATTTGGTGAAGCATTATTTTCTTCGAAAACTTCCTAAAGATTTACATCAGCTATTTGATCAAACCTATCATTTAAGCAAAGACGAGCTTTTACAAAAAGTATATAAAGAACCCTTTCCTAGTCGGTATATGGCCAATTATACCAAATTCATTTCTACACATATTACCCATCCTTATTTACAAGAAATGGTACGAGGCGCTTTTGATGAGTTTATCGTACATCGGGTATTGCCTTACCAAGGATCACCCAATATACCTATTCATTTTATTGGTTCTATTGCCTATTATTTTAGCGATTTATTAAAACAAAGCTTAACGAATAGAGGGTGTAAAATAGGGCAAATTGTACAAGATCCTATGCCTGGACTTATCCAATATCATCAAAAGTGATCTTAAGTATTTTTCACTATTTTGATTTAAAAATTGCGTTTTTGCGAATTATCGGTTAAATTGATTGACATTTTCATATAATGCATACACTTTTATGGATAAAAATTCAGAAATTGATAATGTTGATCGTCAGATTCTTTCTATTTTAATGAAAGATGCTAAAACTCCTTTTACGGATATTGCTAAGCAAATTCATGTATCTGGAGGAACGATTCATGTGCGCATGAAAAAGCTTGAAAAGATGGGTGTAGTTAAAGGAGCGAATTTGACCATTGACTATACTAAGTTAGGCTATGATATTTGTGCATTTCTAGGCATTTACTTAGATAAGAGTTCGCTCTTTGAAGAAGTTGCTAAAGATCTAGAAAAGATTCCAGAAATTGTGGGTGCCCATTATACGACTGGCTTATACAATATTTTTGCTAAAATAATTTGCCGAGATACGAATCATTTACGTGAAGTACTTCATGATAAGATTCAACGGATTCAAGGTATTCAACGGACAGAGACCTTTATTTCCCTTTTTGAGAATATCAATCGATCGATCCAGATTGTTCAAAATGATGAAGAATGACTTGGTGGCTTCTATCCTTACTTCTCCAATTTCCAATAATTGCTCCTGCGGATTACACTATTCCAATAACTAATAAATATTCGGACTGTAGTGATTTGGTGATTGATACGGTATATGTAATTAAAGAAAAAAGAAAATACGTAGAGGTTGAATTTTTATTAAAAAACCTTGGTCAATCTAATGTACAATTAGGAGGTGTTAAAAGAGGTTTTTCTGATGATGTAGCCATTCAAGCCCATTTTTCTGGTGATACTAAATTAAATAAAGGAGATTTATTGGCTGGAGGGGTTTATATGGGCAAATTGGGCAAGCAATTGAGCCAAGGAGAAGCGATCAAAGGGAATATGAAAATTCGATTAAAACGAAAGACCAATTATATCAATGTATTGATTTTAAAAGCAGATGCGACTCAGAGGTTGGTAGAATGTGACGAAGGCAATAATACTGCACACACTATACTTCGTTATTAAGCAAAAAAAAAGCGAAATACGTAGGTATTTCGCTGTAGTAGCCCATAGGGGAATCGAACCCCTCTTTCCAGGATGAAAACCTGGCGTCCTAA
>JAHDCJ010000110.1:0-1420 GCA_020629935.1 Saprospiraceae bacterium
GGCAGAGGTCTGCAAAACCTCGTACGGCGGTTCGAGTCCGTCCGCGACCTCAAATTAACAACAAAAGCCTCTACGAATCAATGATTTGTAGAGGCTTTGTTTTTTAAGTAATTAAACCAGAATTTATTTTACCATTATTTTTTTCTCCTTAGTTTCATATTCTTCCATTACTTTATCCGTTGTTTTATCGGAGACCACAGAAGTAGTATTCTGAAATTTCTTATTTTCACCTAAGGCAATTTGACCAATATATCGTTTTCTAGGTACTTTGTTAACGTTTTTATGACATACAATTTGATAGGCAGAAGAACCTCCAATTTCAGCTATTCGTACGGACCATCCTAAAAATACTTGATACATTCTAAAGGTTTTTTCTCCGTATTTAGCCAACACTTTTTCTTTATTACTCATCCAGTTTTTGTACCAGGCAGCAATTGTTTTACTATAATGAATACCTACGTTTTCAACAGTATTAATTTCAAAACCTGCTTTTTCAATCTTTCTCAAATCCCAACTAACTGGCATGCTCGCATCGGCACCAGGGAAAATATATTCGTTCATAAATAAACCCCAAACAATCGTTTCTTGGTCTGGTCCATAGAAAAGCGATTTTCGATCTCTAAGGGCTGCTATTTGTAGATAGAAAATTCCATCATCTTCAAGCAAATCATAAATTTGTTTCATGAATTTCTTAAAATACTTTACTCCTACATGCTCCGCCATTTCCAAACAAGTGATTTTATCATATTTTTGTTTTGGAATGTCTCTATAATCTTTCAACCAAATTCGAGATTGTTCTTCTGTGCCATTTTCTTTAATCAACTTCGTACCCCATTCTGCTCCTGCGGGTGCAATAGTTACTCCTGTGGTATCCATGTTATAATTTTTGGCAAAATGTGCGACTAAAGTACCCCAACCACAACCAATGTCTAGTAATTTTTCTCCTGCTTTTAGTTGCATTTTTTGGGCAATCAAATCGAGCTTATTGTCTTGGGCTTCTTCCAATGTCTCATCCATCGTTTTATAATAGCCAGAAGTATAAACCATTCGAGGGCCTAAGAACCATCTGAAAATATCATTTTGATCATCATAATGACTTTTGATCGTTTCCTCATCCATTTTTTTAGAATGACTCATGATCTCTGGTAAGAACTCGGTAAAGAAAAATTTAAAATGATGTCCTACAAATTTAAAGTTACAAACCGATTTAATATTTTGAATGAAGTCCATGAAATCTCCCTTCATGTCTACGTCTCCATTTAAATAGTCCTCTACCCATTGACCTGCCTGAACTTTATCCTTGGCATACCGTTTAGCCACCTTTTTGTTTTTTACTTCAACGTAATCTGAAATTTTAGCCATAATATTTGTTTTTATTTGTTAGTAAATAAAATACTAAGGCTATAGGAAAAGAACAACG
>JAHDCJ010000110.1:1520-18311 GCA_020629935.1 Saprospiraceae bacterium
ATTTGTTTTTATTTGTTAGTAAATAAAATACTAAGGCTATAGGAAAAGAACAACGATAGTATTTGAGTGGTAATTATTCTATCCTTTGATTAGACTAGATGCTTGTATTGTCTTTTTTATTTAATAAAGACCACCATCTATTGATGGTGAAAGTATAAAAATAATAGGCGATAAACGAATAATAGACTGATTGGTCTTTGCTAAGAGTGATCAAATAAAATTTTGGGCAATTAAAAAGCTTTTAAATATTGATAGCTTAACCTTGCATTTGATGGAATGATTTTTAAATAACTTTAGAAATTGAAAAACAAAAAAGCTTGAGAACTAATGTATTTTTATTTAATCCAGTTATCTTGTTATTATGACAACTACACGAAAATCTATTTTTTATATCACAAGTATCGTATTGCTGGTTAGTACCTGCTTACTTTTTTCCTTAATGTATGCTGGGTTCTTTCTATTCGAAGAAAACGTAGCCAATTTGTTTTGCGAGGCAGAAAGTCCTGGGTTTATCAAAGAATTTTCCAATACATGGTCCAATGTAGGTTTTATGATCGTGGCTATAATCGTAAGTTATCAATTGGCTTTTAAAACGACAGATAAAGAAAATTACTTTTCAAAAACTACTTTTTATCCTATTCTTTTTTGTGTGGCAGTTGCTTTATTAGGCCCAGGCTCAATGGCACTACATGCCACATCTTCTGATATAGGAGGACAACTTGATGTGTTGTCTATGTTCCTACTTTCTTCTTTCATGTTTTCTTATGTCATCCAACGGTTATTTAAATTAAATCAAAACAAATTTATCCTGCTTTATATATTATGTATGATCCTCTCCATATTGAGTATTTACTTTAGAGAAGTCCGACTTGGATTTTTAAATATGGGCGTGGTAGATTTAACCTTTGGATTATTTGCAGTAGGCAGCGGAACGATCGAATTCTTTTATATGTGGTTCCATAAAATTTCATGGAAAAAAGGTTTAGCCTACATGGGATTTTTTATTCTCGCATTCATCATTTGGCAAATCGATTTTAAATATTGCAACCCTACACAAGGATTTCAATTTCACGCCATGTGGCATTTACTCGATGCGGTTTCTGTTTATTTCCTCTTCCAATATTATTATTCAGAAAAAATATGATCTATTACATATGGATCGCCCGATTTTCCGTGGCGGCCATTGCGGCTTCTTTCACAGCTTCGGTAAACGTAGGATGCGCATGACTCATGCGGGCAATATCTTCTGCTGATGCGCGGTATTCCATTGCGGTTACGGCTTCGGCAATAATATCGGCACAACGTGCTCCAATCATATGTACACCTAATACTTCATCGGTTTCTTTATGGGCAATGATTTTTACCATGCCTTCTAAATCACCACTAGCTTTTGCTCTACCTAATGCACGGAACGGAAATTTACCCACTTTATATGGGGTGCCTGCTTCTTGCACTTCTTTTTCGGTCAATCCTACCGCCGCTACTTCTGGCCACGTATAAACAACCCCAGGAATCAAATGATAATGAATATGTGGTTTTTGTCCTGCTAAGGTTTCTGCTACAAAGACACCTTCTTCCTCGGCTTTATGCGCTAACATAGCTCCTTTGACTACATCACCAATGGCGTAAATATTAGGTACACTGGTTTGTAAATGTTCGTTCACTTCAATGCGCCCTCGTTCATCCATTTTTACTCCTGCTTTATCTAAACCAAGGTTGTCCGTATAAGGTCTTCTGCCAATAGCTACTAAACAATAATCTGCATCAATAACCAATGCTTCTTTTGAATCTTTATGCTCGGCAACCAATTTGGTCTTACGTGCAGTAGCCGTTACTTCTTTCACCATATAATTAAAATGAAATTTCATACCTAGCTTTTTAAGCGAACGCGTCAACTCTTTGCCTAAGTCTTTATCCATTCCGGCAATGGCCGATCCTGCATATTCTATCACTTCGACTTGTGTGCCCAATCGAGCAAAGACAGAACCTAATTCCAAACCAATAACTCCTGCACCAATGATGCTCATCCGTTTAGGCAATTTAGCAATATCTAAAGCTTCGGTAGAGGTAATGATTCGTTTTTTATCATAATTAAAACTAGCTGGAGTAATCGGTTTTGAACCCGTGGCTAGAATTATATTTTTTGCTTCAAGGCTTACTGTTTTTTCTCCCACAACTTCTACCGTGGTCGCAGAAGTCAAAGTACCATGACCCACATGAACGTCAATCTTGTTTTTCTTCATTAAAAATTCTACCCCTTTACAGATGTCTGCAACGACTTTGTTTTTTCGTGCAATCATCTGTGGCATATTTAATTTTAAACCACTAAGATCAATCCCATGATTGGTAAAGTTCTTTTCTGCATTATGATAATGCTCTGATGAATCTAATAAGGCTTTAGAAGGAATACATCCTACATTCAAACAAGTACCACCAAGGGTATTATAACGCTCTATGATGGCTGTTTTCATACCTAATTGTGCACATCGAATAGCAGCCACATATCCACCAGGGCCAGAACCAATAACTATCGTATCGTAAACCATAATTTTATTATTCTAAATTTAAATATTATTTCTGCAAGTTTAGAAAATGCTGTTCAAATTTCAAAGCATCAAGTTGATTGTAATCTTTTTTTTCGAAAAAAAATTAATACTCCGTTTTATCTTCATCCGATTCCCATAACCGAAAAGTTTCTAATGCTTCATCTCTTAACATCTGTGCCACAGGAATTGTTCGATCTTCTAATGCCAATGGAATTTCTTGATAAAGAAACTCATCATCGAACCCAATAGCTGCTGCATCTTGTCGATTATTGGCAAAAACAATGCGATCAATTCTCGCCCAATAAATGGCAGAAAGACACATCGGACAAGGTTCACAACTGGTGTAAATGATACAGCCTTGTAAACTAAAATCTTCAATGGCTTTGCAGGCATTACGAATAGCTACGACCTCCGCATGAGCAGTAGGATCATTTGAAGTGGTTACTTGATTCACTCCAGAAGCAATTATCTTTCCGTCTTTTACAATCACTGCTCCAAAAGGACCTCCTCCTTGTTGAAGAATATTGTTTTTAGAAAGCTCAATGGCTTTCCGCATAAAATGTTGTTCGTTATTTTCCATAAGCTAAAAAAAACGCACAAGCCAAAACTTGTGCGTCTATATTGTTTTTTAAATATCCAAAAGTAGGGTAACAGGGTCTTCCAATAATTCTTTTACTTTAACTAAAAAGGTAACGGAAGTACTTCCATCAATTACTCGATGATCATAAGATAAAGCCAAATACATCATTGGCCGAATTTTTATTTCTCCATTCACGACTACGGGTCGTTCTTTAATGGTATGCATGCCTAAAATGGCCGATTGAGGCTCATTCAAAATTGGAGTACTCATCATCGATCCAAATACGCCCCCATTGGTAATGGTAAATGTTCCTCCTCGCATTTCTTCTAATGTCAATTTACCAGATCTTGCTTTACCCGCTAATTCTTTAATCTTAAATTCAATCTCTGCAAAAGAAAGCGATTCCGCATTGTGTATTGGGGGAACTACCAAACCATTTCCTGTAGAAATGGCAATAGAAATATCCGCATAATCATGGTAGATGATATGATCTCCATCTATAGCCGCATTCACATCAGGCATCTCCATTAATGTTTTTGCGCAAGCTTTGGTAAACAAAGACATGAACCCAAGTTTAACTCCATTCTTCTCTACAAATCGTTCTTGGACTTTCTTTCTTAAAGCCATTATCTCATATAGATCAACTTCGTTGAAAGTCGTCAACATCGCTGTATTATTCTTTGCCGAAACCAATCGCTTGGCAATGGTTCGACGCATACGACTCATTTTTTTCTTCTCGCTGTTTCTACTAAATCCAGTATTTGTAGAAGGTGAAGGAGTAGAACTGTCTTCTGTTTTAGGATTAGCAGCGGGCGCATTTTTCTTGGCTTCAATAGCCTTCATCACATCTTCCTTAGTGATTCGTCCGTCTTTGCCTGTTCCTTTTACATCAGCATTTGATAACTGATGTTCTTCCATCAATTTTCCAGCGGCAGGAGAAGGATGTCCAGCAGCATAACTGTCAGTAACTTTTGCTTCTTCTTTCTTAGGTGCTTCTTCTTTGGCAGGACTTGCCTCAGGCGCAGGTTTAGTAGGTTCAGCCTTACCATTGCTTTTTGCTACACTGGTATCTATTTTAGCAACCAATGCGCCAATCTCCAAATCTTCATCTTCTTTGGCAACAATAATTAATTTTCCAGCAGCTTCAGAAGGGAACTCCAAAGTGGCTTTGTCTGATTCAAATTCACAGATCGGTTCATCAAGATTGATATAATCTCCATCTTTTTTTAACCATTGTGAAAGTGTAACTTCTGTAATGGATTCTCCTATAGTTGGTACCCGAAGTTCGATGACACTCATACGTATAATTTATATTTTGATAATAAAATGAGCTTTAAGTTACAAAGCTACAATTTTAAATTTATTTCAATAAAAAGAAAACAAGAAGTCGTATCATTAAGTTTATCCTAATGCTTGTTTTACAAGATCTGCTTGTTCTTTATCATGTACTTTTTTATAACCTGTGGCTGGCGAAGCACTCGCTTTTCTACTCACCAATGTTAATGGAACAGATATTTGACGACTCAAGATATAATACCAAGGACCCATGTTCATTGGTTCTTCTTGTACCCAAACAAATTCAGCATGGGCATATTTCTTAATGACTTTATCCAATTGTTTTTGTGGGAAAGGATAGAGTTGCTCAATTCGAACAATGGCTACATCATTCCGTTTATTCGCTTCTTTTCCTGCTAAAAGATCATAATATACTTTTCCACTACAAAGCAATACTCGTTTTACTTCACCTGCTTTTTTCTTGCTTGCTCCTATCGCTGCATCATCAATCAATTCTTGGAAATTTCCTTTAATGAAATCCGCAGAAGACGAAACACATTTTGGATGTCTTAATAATGATTTAGGCGACATAATCACTAATGGTTTTCTAAAATCCCATTGTAATTGTCGACGTAAGGCATGAAATAAATTGGCAGGCGTTGTTAAATTCGCTACCACCATATTTTTTTCTGCACAAAGTTGTAAATAACGTTCCCATCTTGCACTAGAGTGTTCAGGGCCTTGACCTTCATAACCATGAGGTAAGAGTAAAACTAAACCACTCATTCGATGCCATTTACTTTCACAAGAAGATAAATATTGATCGACCATGACTTGAGCACCATTGGCAAAATCACCAAACTGTCCTTCCCAAATAACTAAAGAATCTGGAGAAGCCATTGAATAGCCAAACTCAAATCCCATGACGGCAAATTCAGATAATAAAGAATTAAAAATTCTTAATTCTCCTTGCTTGTCCGACATGCCTGAAAGGCGATTATATTGTGCATTGGTTTCTTCATCATACAAGACCGCATGACGATGAGAAAAGGTACCTCTTCGTACATCTTGTCCACTCATTCGTACATCTTTCCCTTCTAATAATATAGAACCATAAGCCAATAATTCGGCAATACCCCAATCTAAGGTATCCGCAGCAATCAATTTAGCTTTAGATTTTAAAAGGCGATTCCATTTACGAAGGGGTTTGAAGTTATCAGGTATTTCATGCATATGTTTAAGCACCTGATCAAATACTTTTTTATCAATAGCGGTGTTAGGTGATTTCTCAAAATCTTTACTATCGGTCGTAAATTTGAGTTTCATCCAAGCTTTTTCTACTGCTTGATATTTATATGGTAAAGGCTTTTCTTTAACAGACTTCAATCGATCTTGAAGGTTGTCCCAAAATTCATCATTCATTTTTTGCGCAAGTTCTGCTTCTAATGTACCAGAAGCAATCAACTTCTCTGAATATAAATCTCTAGGATTAGGATGGTTGGCAATGGCCTTATACATGATCGGCTGTGTAAATTGTGGATCATCCCCTTCATTATGTCCATGACGACGATAACAAACCATATCAATAAACACATCGGTGTTAAATTTTTGGCGATACTCTGCAGCAAGTTCAGCTACAAAAACCACCGCTTCAGGATCGTCTCCGTTGACGTGGAATACTGGCGCTTGTACGGTGTTCGCTGAAGCCGTACAATAAGTAGAAGATCGGGCGTCTTCAAAATCAGTCGTAAATCCAATTTGATTATTAATTACAAAGTGAATTGTTCCACCCGTATAATATCCTTCTAATTTACTCATTTGTAAAGTCTCATAAACGACCCCTTGGCCTACTACGGCTGCATCACCATGAATAGCAATGGGTAAGACTTTATCATAATCACTGTTAAACAAAATATCTGCTTTGGCTCGGGTAAAACCTTCTACCACAGAGTTGACTGATTCTAAATGCGAAGGGTTAGGAGCTAGTTTTAAATCCACCGTTTTACCTGAAGGCATTTTTACTTGCGAGGAAAAACCAAGATGGTATTTCACATCTCCATCTCCAAAAGCTAATTCGGGTTGTACGCCTTCAAATTCATTGAAAATTTGTTCGTAGGTTTTGCCCATGATATTCGCCAATACATTTAATCGACCACGGTGCGCCATACCAATGACCACTTCTTCGGTTCCTAATTCAGAAACTTTGTTGATGATAGCATCTAAAGCAGCAATAGTTGTTTCACCACCTTCCAAAGAAAATCGCTTTTGTCCTACGTATTTGGTATGTAAAAAACGTTCGAAAAGGACGGCGCCATTGAGTTTCTCTAAAATTCGTTTTTTCTTTTCAATAGCTAAGCCAAAATCTTTTGCTTTTCGGCCTTCGATACGTTCAAGCAACCAAAGGTAAGTATCTAGGTCTTCGATATATGCAAATTCAAAACCGATGCTTCCACAATAGATATCGTGTAATCGTTCAATGATTTCTTTTAGGGTGGCATTATCGAGACCAATTTCACGTCCTGCTAAAAATCGTTGGCCTAAATCAGCTTCAGATAATCCATAGTCTGGAAGATTGAGTTTAGGGCGTCGATCTCTTCGTTCGCGAATCGGGTTGGTTTTGGAAAGTAAATGTCCGCGTCGTCTAAATCCGTCAATCATCCCATAAACCAGAAATTCTTTTTCAGAAATATTGGTTTGGGCTGAGGTACCATTAGAAGCAGCGCCATTTTTATTTAAAGCAAAATCAAATCCTTCGAAAAAAGTTCTCCAGCTAATCTCTATAGCTTCAGGATCGTTTTGATAACTTTTATACATCGTTTCGATGAAAGAGGGGTGTGCATTGAAAATAAATGAATAATCACTCATAGAGATATCGTTACGTGGTCAAATAATGACTTTTTTTATATGAAATAATGAATTAGACTGCAAATTGTTGCTTTCTGTCATAAAATCCAAAGTGAAACGCAAATTTCGGACTATTTTTTATGTTTTTTTTCTCTTTTTTTTCTCAAAATCATCTTTTTCTGTGATTTTTTTCAATCAAAGTTTTTTTTTAAGCAGAAAAGCTATAAATTTGCGTTCCGATTAAAGAAAATATAGAAGAAGATATGGCACATCATAAATCATCAAAGAAAAGAATTCGTCAAGACGCTAAAAAGCGTATTCACAATCGCTATTATAAAAAATCAGCGCGTTCTGCAATCAAGAAATTGAGAGATATGGAAGATCAAGCAGAAGCAGCTAAATACCTTCCTAAGGTAATTAGTATGATTGATCGTTTAGCTAAGAAAAATCAAATCCACGCAAATAAAGCAAGTAACCTAAAAGGTAAACTTACAAAATTTGTTACTGGTTTAGCGAAGTAATTCTAAGAATTATTCCAATAGAAGACTTTTTAGGTCTGGCAACTCGATTGTCAGACCTTTTTTTGTTGAGGTTAAATAAAATAAAATATGGAATCTAATTTTTTTAGCGTCTCTATTAGTGAGATGTTTAAAAAAAGAGGAGAATGAATGATTACCAAGCCCCATTTGCCATAAAAACTTGGGCAGAAGAAGATCGACCACGAGAAAAATTATTGAGTAAAGGAAAGCATAATCTTACCAATGCTGAACTTGTTGCCATTTTGTTAGGCTCAGGCTCTCGAAGTGAGTCTGCGGTCGGATTGGCGCAACGACTACTCAATCAGTTGTCCAACAATCTAGCAGAACTAGGAAAATTGGATCTTATGGAATTGACGAAGCTTAAAGGAATTGGAACGGCCAAAGCGGTTAATATCATAGCAGCACTTGAATTGGGAAAACGGAGACATATGTCGCAAAGTATAGAACGACCTACGATTCGATCAAGTAAAGATGCATTTGATGCAATTGGTACTACATTAATGGATTTAAAACATGAAGAATTCTGGATTTTGCTTTTAAGTCGCTCTAATCGAATATTAAAAAAAGTACAAATTAGTTCTGGTGGTGTGGCTGGTACCGTAGTCGATGCGCGAATTATTTTTAGAAAAGCGATTGAGCATTTAGCTTCATCTATTATCTTAGTACATAACCATCCATCAGAAAATCTTAAACCGAGTCAAGCCGATATTCAGATCACAAAAAAAATAAAGAATGGTGGGGAATTATTAGAGATTAAAGTTTTAGATCATCTAATCATTGGAGGAATTTCTTATTATAGCTTTGCCGATGAAGGAAAAATGTAGAATGCCTTGTTAAACTACTGTTAGGAAGAGAAAATAGGCTATCTTTTCAAAGAAGAAAATGTTATCTTGGGCTGATATTAAACGCTATTGGCATTTTTTGCCAAAATTGGCTATATTAAGAAGGTAAGGATTTTCAATGAAAAAAAAACTACACACCTTAAGTATATTTCTTTTCTTCTGTTTGTCATTGCAGGCACAGATTACTTTAGACGAAATAAAAACTCAAATTCGATCTACTGCTAGTCAAAATATGTTTACCCAATTACGATTGACCAATACGGGCAATTCAAAAGTTAAAGTCAAGGTAGAACGTGAGATGATTAAAATGCCGAGTCAATGGTATACGAGTCTTCACAAATCAGGAAATCCTTTTTCTTCTTATACTTCTTCTTTTGTATTACAATTGAAACCAAATCAACAATTAACTATTGGAAGTATATTCTATCCTCAAAATCATGGAGGGCATGGAGAAGTAATCATCCGAGCGACGAATTTAAATGATTTATCAAATACAATAGAGAAAAATATAAAAGTCGAAGCAGTGAGTCGAAACTCTAAAGTGATGTCTACCGTTTCTCTTTTTCCAAATCCTGCAACTACCCATTTTAAGATATCAAACAATGCCAGTTTAAAGCAGTTAGTTATTTATAATATTGTAGGAAGAAAATTGAAGTCGTTTAAAGTTGGCGATTTAAAAACCGAATACCAAGTTGGCGATTTAGCAAGAGGAATTTATTTGGTTCGTTGCCTTAATGAGAATCAAAAAGTAATAGAGACGTTGAGGTTGAATATTATTAAACCTTAATTAATAAAATATAAACATATAAAAAATGCCCATCAAATAGACGGGCATTTTTTATAGTAAATCTATATAGATTTAATTTTTCTTTTTGCCTTTCTTTTTCTTTCCTTTGGGATCATCTTCTTCCTTTATTAATTCAGGCGTTTCTTCTACAGTAACCATTTCTTTAATCGCATCTTCCAATTCGTATTCATCACCTTCTACATATCCACTGTGGGTATAAGCAATTTGTCCTTCTTGGTTGACGACTATCGTATGAGGAATGGCTTGAAAATTTAAGGCTCTTTTCAAATCTTCATTGGAATCTAAAAGAACCTCAAAAGGCCATCCATTGGTATTCGCTCTAGCTTTTACGTTGGCTATAGTTCTTGCATCATCAGTAGATACCGCAACAACTTCCACGTTGTAGTCTTCCTGCCAATCTGGATACAACTCTGCTAAGTTATCTAATTCTTTTTGGCAAGGAATACACCATGTTGCCCAAAAACTAAAAACTGTAATTTTACCATTTGTAGCATAATCTTGGACATTGATACTTTGCCCGTTTAATGTTTTTAGACTTACATCGGGTAAATCTTTTTGACCAAAACATAATACTGGAAAAATTAATAGGAGAGAAAAGAAATATTTCATTTGATGAGTTTTATTTAAAAAGGTTTAGTTCACTTATTAATACCTAAATTTAATGCCAAAATTTCAATTTTCATGAAATGATCCTATTTTTTACAAAAAAAAATCCGAATCTCACTATAAAAGTAAGATTCGGAATAAATATTTTCTTGAAAAAATGGCGGTTATTTAAGATGTGTTAGTTTAACCACATCAGCTAATTCTCCATCAATAGAAATTCTAGCAAAATATTGTCCAACAGATAAATCTGTTAAATCTACAGATTCATTATGATCTCCAGCATTTAAACTTTCTGTTAAAACAGTTTTTACTTTTCTGCCTAGGATATTATAAAGCTCAATGTTTACTTCAGACGATTCAGTTAGATTAAAAACAAATGTAGCATTATCGGTAGCAGGGTTTGGGAATACATTTAAAATGTTCGGATCATTTCCATTCACAAAAAAGAAGTCTAACATAACTACGTTTCCTGTATCTAATGCATCATAAAGCGTAAGTGTTTCTCCATTAGAAGAGGTAATGGTAAAATTGGGAGCTGTTTGGCTAAAGCCCGTATAAGTAATACTTAGAAATTGCAATAATATAGTGTAAAATGTCTTTTCATAATATTATTATTGAGGTTGAAATTTATAAATTAGTTCGATCCCTTTTCTTTTATGTACGAAGAAAACCAATTAATGTTAATGTGTTTTGATAAAAAAAAATAGAAACATGATATTTTTCGTGCATTTCTTATTAATTATTATTAATTTGCAATATAAACAACACAGATTATGGCAAGACTATACACTTTAGTATTTATATTCATTTTATCTACAGCAAGCCTTTTTGGCCAATTAGTGATTACTCCTTCTCCCGCTTCTGCAAGTGGTCCTTCTTCTGGACTAGTGAAAGCGATTGCAGAAGTTGAAAATACATCCGCAAACCCTATTGATTGTCGATGGGAACGGATTAATGTAAATATTCCTTCAGGTTGGCAAACAGCGGTTTGTGATAAAATTCGTTGTCATGCGGCAGGTATTTACACAGAAGAATTTACCTTAGATCCAGGTGAAGTTGGAAATATGAGCGTTTGGTTCTCTCCAAATAATATTGATGGTTCTGGTATGGTAGAAGTTTGGGTCTATGATATTACCGACAGCCTCAACGTAACGGTACTTAATTCTTACGAAGCAATTGCTGGTAACGTAGCAGTCAATAATGTGATTGAAGAACAATACCGAATTTACCCAAACCCAGCGGTAAACTTTGTACAACTCCCTAAAGTTACAGAGGTTCAATTTGCTGAAATATACAACCTTACTGGAAAATTAGTAGAACGTGTAAATCTTGAAATTTCTGATCGTAAACATTTTGTTGGTGATCTTAATCGAGGTATTTACCTTGTCCGACTCATGGATAAAGATGGTGCTTTACTGTACACCACAAAAATGACAAAACAATAAAATATTATAATTTCTTTTTTGAAGGCCTTAAAGTTCTTACTTTAAGGCTTTATTTTTATACCCATAATTTGAAATGCATTAAAAAGTACTCCATTCATCGTGTATTTTAGATAATGATTTCACTAAAATTATTTTTCATAGACCTTTATTTTAAACCTATTTTCCTATGAAACCAAAACATCACTCGTTTTTCATTCTATTAAGAATTTCCTTTGTTATTTGCTTTACCACATTAATGACTTTTACAAGTCAAGCGCAAGGAACCTTTTCTGGCGGCCTTCAAGCAAATGGCAATTTTTTCGTTAGAGACACCGCAATCGGAGCAGCTAACACCCCTCAATACGATAATCTCTTCTCTGGATCTGAAGGTTGGCTAAATCTCAATTATAGCAATTGGGGATTCAATATGGGACTTCGATTCGATTTTTACCAAAATTCAAACTTACCCGATCCTCAAGATGCTTACTCTGGACAAGGAATTGGCTTCTGGTACATTAGCAGAAAAATACATAAACTCGGTATTACCGCAGGCCATTTCTATGATCAAATTGGTACTGGAATAATCTTCCGAGCCTATGAAGCTAGACCACTAGCCATTGATAATGCAGTGCTCGGTCTACGGCTTACCTATGACCTTACCGAAGACTGGAAGCTTAAGGTCTTTACAGGAAAACAAAAAAATCCTTTTGGAGCCAATGGCTTTATTATTGGTACTTACCGACCAGTAGTTAACTCGATAAGTATTGATGGCTTTATCTCCGCTTCTGAAAAAGTGCAAATCGCACCTGGAGCAGGAATTGTCAATCGCGTAATGGATGAGGAATCTATGAGCCAAGTAGTAGCCGAAATAAACACCTATAATCCTTTAGATAGTTTTATCCCAAAATATAATACATACGCCTTTACGGCATACAATAGATTGTCTGTCGGTGATTTTAGTTGGTACCTTGAAGGAGCCTATAAAACCAGAGAAGCCATCGTTGGACCTAGTGCCCGACTGATTAATAAACCAGGAACTGTTTTTTATTCTAGTCTTACCTATTCAAGAAAAGGATTTGGAATTACCTTGCAAGGAAAACGAACAGAAAATTTCACATTAAGAACTTCTCCTAATGAAATTTTAACAAGAGGAGTGATTAATTATTTACCTGCATTGACTAGGCAAAACTCTAAACGATTAGCTGCTAGATATAATGCCGCCGTGCAAGAATTAGGAGAACTTGCTTTTCAAGCAGAGGTCCAATTTAAACCCGCAAAGAAAATAACTGGCTTAGTCAATTTTGCAAATGTCACTGAACTGGATGGGGATTTATTATATCGAGAAGTTTTCGCAGAAACCAAATTCAAAAGAATGGGTGAAGCAAAGAAAGTCGACTTAAGCTTAGGGCTTCAATTTCAACAATATAATCAAGCTACTTTCGAAGGAAAACCCAATGCGCCTCTAGTAGAAAGTATTGTGCCACTTGCTGAAGTTGTTTATCGAATTGATCGTAAAAAATCTATTCGGGCAGAAGTACAATACCAATACACCCAACAAGATTTTGGACAATGGCTTTATGGCTTAGTAGAATTTAGCATAGCCCCAAATTGGAGTTTTTCGGTTTCTGATATGTTGAATATTGTTCCGAAAAAATCAGATGTAAAAGAAAATTATTATGCATTAAATGTAGCCTATTCTCATAAATCTAATAAATTTACTTTAGGTTATATCAAACAAGTAGAAGGAATTATTTGTACAGGGGGTGTTTGTCGATTTGAACCCGCATTCAATGGAGTCCGACTAACCGTAAATTCTTCTTTTTAATTTATCAAATAACGATCCCTTCCAATAGGGGGAACAACCTGTTGTTGTTTCATTTAAAAAAAAATAAATCATGAGATATCTTATTTGCTTACTTACTTTAATACTACTCATTTCTTCTTGTCAAGAAATAGGCCCAACAGTAAATATTATTCCTCCAGCTCGAAAAGTTCTTGTAGAAGAGTTTACTGGAGTGCAATGTACTAACTGTCCAGAAGGCTCCGAAAAACTAGAAACTTTACTTGACCAACATGGAGAAAACCTAGTAGTGGTTTCCATCCACTCTGGATTCTTTTCTATCCCTTTAGCTGAAAGTGTAGAAGATTTTAGAACCACCGATGCAGATAATTTAGATAACTTAATTGGCCCCGTTACTGCCTACCCTTCTGCTTCTGTCAATCGAAACTTATTTTCTGGAGAAGGCTCTCGAATCGTAAATGCCAATACTTGGGCTGGATATATTGCCGATGAACTTGCGCGTCCATCACGCCTAGAAATGGAATTGACTAAAACGTATGTGGGAAATTCTCGTGAATTGACTGCAGAAGTTTCTATTGTGTTTTTTGAAGATATTGCTGAACCCATTAACTTGACGATGTATCTTACCGAAACGAATATTACAGATGCCCAATTCACACCTACTGGTATCGAAACGGATTATACACATAAGCATGTATTCCGCACTGCCTTAACTCCTTTTAATGGACAACTTATTCCTAACCCTTCTACTACTTCACCATACACGCAGAGTCTGAGTTTTACCATTCCAACAGAATGGGATGCTGCAAATTGTAGCATTATCGCTTTTGTTCATGGGGCTAGTCCAAATATAGAGGTCGAACAAGTAGAAGAAATTTATGTAATTGATTAATCACTTATTATGAAACAAATTCTAACTTTAGCGATATTAATCTCTATCGTTTCATTTTCATACAGTCAAACCTATTCTGATGGGTTTAGTTTTAATGGAAAAAATAGAACATTCAATGTACATATTCCAGCATTGTATTCACCCACAGAAGCTGTTCCTTTGATTTTGGCTTTGCATGGATTAGGAGATAGTGGCCCTGGTTTTCAAGCCACAGGATTTAGTCTAATGGCCGATACCGCCAACTTTATTGTGGTTTATCCTACGGCTCTTTTTGATCAACTTCTTGGAGGAAATGCTTGGGATAATGACCTTAATCCATTTTATGATGAAGATGATGTTGGATTTTTAAATGCTTTAATTGATTCTTTATCTTTAGATTATAATATCGATCAAGATCGAGTGTATGCTACAGGATACTCCATGGGAGGTTTTATGTGTCATCGTTTAGCCTGTCAATTGAGTGATCGAATTGCAGCTATTGCTTCTGTTTCTGGTACCTTACCACAACCTATTCAGTCGTCATGTAATCCAAACCGATCTATCCCAATAATGCATATGCATGGAACCGCTGATGCTACCATTGCTTATGATGGTTCTTCTCCTCCATTCATTACAAGTGTAGATGTAACAATGGATCATTGGGTAGCACATAATCAATGCGATGCCTCTAGTGTCGTTACCGAATCTTTACCCGATATTGCTAGTGATTCTTATACTATTGATACTTATCATTGGAATCAATGTGAGGCAAGTTCAGAAGTTTTACTCTATAAGATTAATAATGGCCCACACACTTGGCTCGGTCCTTCTAATGATGTCTTTGCTACACAAGAAATTTGGACTTTCTTAAGAAAACATACGCGTACGCCTGAATTCACCAATACCGCTTCTGTATTTAATGAAGGCTTCTCCGTAAGCCCAAATCCATTTCAACAAACCTTGAGGCTAAAAACAGGAGCCAATAAAATTGAACGAATTACCTTGTTCAATTCATTAGGCCAAACGATTTGGACAAAAGAAACAAATTGGATAGAAGAAAGTGAGTACACACTTAATGTTCCTCAAATTCCTTTAGGTGTTTATTGGTTGCGTGTAGAAAATGCTGATGCTCAAGAAACCATAAAACTCGTAGGAGGAGAATAGGTTGATCTCCACATCGCAAGGTATAAACCATTTTGCGAAGTGGATGATTCATTAAGTTTGATTTTTCTCAAAATCCAATAACCATTGTTTTCTTTCTAAACCACCACCATATCCGCGTAATGCGCCATCCTTACCTATCACTCGATGACATGGAATAATGATGGCCAAACGATTATATCCATTGGCTGTGCCTACCGCACGAATGGCTTTAGGTTTTTTCATTTGTTGAGCAAGTGCTTGATACGTAGTCGTTGTTCCAAAGGGAATTGTTCGTAAGGTACTCCAAACGGTATTTTGAAAATCTGTACCCGGAGTATCTAAAACTAGATCGAACTTTTTTCGTTTGCCTTCAAAGTATTCTTTCAATTCTTTTTTTGCTTGAAGGGTATGCTCATTTTCTCCAAAGAGAATAGGCATCTTTAACAAACGTTGCAAATCTTTGAATTCTGTTTCAAGCATCCGTCGGTCTACAAATTCTAAAAGACATAGTCCTTGATCTGTAGCACAAACAAACATTGGACCTATCGGAGTAGTTAGTCGACTAATGAGCATGCGATTAATCTTCGTACTATGTTTAGGCGAATGACCAATGATTTTTTTAAAGGTATATCCAAATCCACTAAGCGAATCATAGCCTGATTGAAAAGCAGTATCTGTAGTCTTTTTCCCTTCTTTTAATTCCATAAATGCATGATTGATTCGATACATCCGTTGATAGGCATGAAAGGTTAATCCATAGTTTTTATTAAACCAACGACGGACAAACTCCGGACTGATTTGTTCTGCTCGAAGCTGATAATCCTTTATTTTTTCTTTGGGATTTGCCTTAATCAATTGAATCGCTTTTGTTACCTGATCGGGCATAGTCAATGCATTTTCTGTAGGCTTACAAATCTTACAAGGGCGAAAACCTTGATCCAAAGCTTCCTTTACTGTCGTATAAAATACCACATTTTCTATCTTCGGTTTCCTTGCTCTACAGGTAGCAATGCAAAAGATCGAAGTCGTCTTTACACCAACAAAAAAGATCCCCACAAAAGCAGAATCTCGATCAACTAAAGCTTGATAATATTTGTCAATTACGTGCTGCTCCTTTATTTGCATATGCTGTTTTTTATTCTTGCCATAAAGAAAAGACATTACCCAGAACTATACAACTGAAAACTGAACAAGTAATTGCTTCTATCAACAGAAGATCCTATGTACTTTAAAAGGTAGTCGCCGATAACAAAGGACCGACCTTAGCCTGTTTAGGGAATTAGCAATTATAAATCGTTAAGAACAAAATACTGTTTGAGCGCAGCGAGTTTATTTTGTTTAGATTTATAATTGTTAATTGCCGTTAAGAACAGGCGCAAGTCTTGATTTTTTTGCTTCGTTTTTCATCAAGGAAAAATGAAGAAACTGGAACGTTTATTTTGTTTAGATTTATAATTGTTAATTGCCGTTAAGAACAGGCGCAAGTCTTGATTTTTTTGCTTCGTTTTTCAT
>JAHDCJ010000111.1 GCA_020629935.1 Saprospiraceae bacterium
AAAAAATTATCCGCCGTATCCTTGGACGAAATCAACTTCGAAAAAATCTGTGTCTTCTCCTGTTTCCATGTCTTGTCCAAAATTTACATATAACATGGTCAAACGGGTAAACCAAAAATATGGGGGTTCAATATCTGCATCAGGAACTGGCGAAGACCGCATAGGGCCATAATGTGTGAGTACCGCATCTTTGTAGGCGCCCAATGCTTTCTTATTTTTTGGTTTTTCTAAAAAGAAATGGAAAGAGAACACATCTTCGTTTTGTGGTACCCCGTGTTCATCCCATTCGCCATCAAAGTGTACTTCAATACGTTTGATTTTTAGACCAAAATAATCTTTGATCTTGAACTTCTTTAAGTTTATTAAGAAGGAAGAAGTAATGTAATCGTCTTTGGCTTCAGGTTTCCAAAGGTCCTCATCTTTCACAGGAACTAACATTTTCTTTAATTCTTTCACTTTAGCATCCATATGGAGAAAACCATAGCCATCCTTACTGTTCTGAATTTGACCAAAGGATGTAAGAGAAAACCATAGAATGGTTACCATCGTTAATAAAAAGGGTTGTATCTTCATGTAGAAATTGGTTTTAAATTTATATAATAAGCTAAAGGTACGATTTAAACCAATAAACCGAATAATTGTTTTTGAGGAAGTCATTTATCAGACAAAATCAAACAATTCCAATTTAAGTTCGTTAGATATACTAATATGAAAACTTCATTATTAACATTTTGGTCTTTAGGGATGGTCATGTTTTTCTTCCCTTTATGGACTGCCGCACAACAGGTTACGGGTACTGTAATTGGCGATGACAACTCCATATTGAATGGCGCTGAAGTCTATTGGATTGGGACGAATGTTGGAGCTATTACCGAAAATTTAGGAGAATTTGAGTTATCCAAAGATGGTATTACAGATCAACGATTAATTGCCAACTTTATTGGTTATGAAGCAGATACTGTGGATATGGCGGAATATGATCAGGTTGATTTTGTATTGGTTTCTTCAGAAACTTTGCAAGAAGTAGTTGTAGAAGGCGAACGTCCTGGGATTATTAATTCCAATCGAAATGCAATAAAAACAGAGCAGATCACGGAGATTGAGCTGGAGAAAGCGGCTTGTTGTGATTTGGCGGGATGTTTTGAAACCCAAATTACGGTTCAACCTCAAACGACAAATGTCATTACCAACTCTAAAGAATTAAGAATTTTAGGTTTATCAGGAATTTATAATCAAACCTTATTGGATGGGTTTCCTATGTTTCAAGGATTGACTTATACCTATGGGATTAGTAGTGTACCGGGGACATTGGTCAATAATATATTTGTAGCTAAAGGATCAAATAGTGTGCTTCAAGGCTATGAGAGTATAAGTGGACAAATCAATGTGATTACCAAAGAACCTGATCAAACAGACCAACTTTTATTAAATGCTTATATCAATAGTTTTTTAGAAACACAGTATAATATTAACTATGCTTTCCAAAAAGAAAAGTGGAGTAATTTAACGGCTGTACATACGACGCAAGCGGCTCGACGAGTAGATCGAGATAAGGATAATTTCTTAGATCTGCCAAGGATCAGTCGGTATTCGATTTGGAACAAATGGAAATATGGAAATAGCAATGCAAATGGATGGCATAGTAAAATTAGTGGGCGTTATCTGAATGAGCGACGCGTAGGAGGACAAAAGAATTTTGATCCTAAAACAGATGAAGGAAGTACTTCTGTTTATGGACAAACCGTACAAATTAGTCAGCCTGAATTTTGGACAAAGACAGGATATCGCTTTAATGAAAAACATGCGCTTAATGGATTTGCTTCCACTTCTTTTCATCAACAAGAGAGTTATTTTGGGACGGTAAATTATGATGCTAAGCAATTTCTAGGTTATGCCAATGTGCAGTATGAATTTGATTATGGTACAAATCATGGATTGAAAACGGGTACTTCTTTTCGTTATATAAACACCAATGAAGACATTGCTTTCACCAATAATTCACTAGGGCGTACTTATGATGGCAATTATAAAAAGGAAGAATTTATTCCTGGTCTTTTTGTAGAAAATACCCTACAACTTTTCAATGATAAATTTATTTGGATTGCTGGAGTTCGTGCAGACCATCACAATCAATTTGGATTTCAAATTTCTCCACGAACATTAGTTAAATATGAACTTACACCAACTACTGTAGTAAGAGCCAACATTGGTACAGGATGGCGTACCAGCAATTTATTTAGTGAATATGTGCATCTGTTGGTGAGTTCTAGAGATGTCGTTTTCTTAGAAGAATTAGAGCCAGAAAAAGCGGTTAACTTTGGTGCGAATATTACACAGAAATTTGAAATGGAAAAAATGAACGGTTCCATAAGTGCCGATTATTATCGAACTTCTTTTCAGAATCAGATTTTTCCAGATCATGATACCGATCCACAAAAAGCCTATATTCAAAACTTCAAAGGAGAGAGTGTAAGTAATGGATTTCAGGTAGAATTATTCAGTCAGTTTTTTGAGGTGGTGGAAGTAAAGATGGGCTATAATTATTTAGATGTATATTCTTATCAAAGTGGGTATAAGGAATCGTTACCTTTTAATGCTAAGCATAAATTTGTATCCACCTTAAGTTATAAACCCAAATCAAAAAAATTCCATGCGGATGCGAATTTACATTGGTATGGTCAGCAGCGATTACCACATACCCATTATAATCCAGAAGAATTTAGAAGACCACAGTATTCCGATCCTTATACCACATTGAGTGGTCAATTTACCTATACGATAAAGAAAGTAGATGTATATGTTGGTTGTGAAAATATATTCGACTTCCGACAAAAACAACCTATTATAAGTTGGGAAGACCCATTCAGCCCTTACTTTGATACCGCTTCGGTTTGGGGGCCAACTCGAGGAAGAGAAGTCTATTTAGGTATACGATATAAACTAAGTAAATAAATCTATGATAAGATAGCCTCTTACGGTTATGTTAAAGATTTGTTTTTTATATAAAAAAGTAAGAACTTCAAGAAAAATACATTAACCCATGGTAGAGCAAGTACAAAAATTTAAAGATCAAGATTTAAATCACCCAATAGCCGCTTGGTTGTTTATGGTACAATATCGTCCCATAACTACGGTCTTAGCGGGATTGGCGGGTATTGCTGGTACTATTGGTGTATTCTATTTATTAGGCTCAATTTTCATGAATGTAGGAGGTCCTTATGCTCAGTTGCCTTTGAGTATGGTTGTTGGAATAGGTTTTAGTTGGGATTTACTTCTAGAGCCCATGTTGTTACAAGCATTTTTAGCAGCTCCCATTCCTTTATTTGCTTTTATTATCTTTTTCATCTTAGCCTTATTTACTGGGCTTTCTTTTGTTTGGTCTTGGGTTTATCAATTATTATTTAAAGTACGTGCAGGCTATTTAAAGGGAGAACATGTTTCTTTCAACACAATGATTCAAGCTAGTTTTAGCAGAAAATGGTTACGATTAACAGGCTTTTACTTAATGATGTTTGGCGTTTATATTGGATTGAATATTCTTTCTGGAATCATCTTATATTATACTGGTTTAAATGGAGATTTTCCTTTAATCCTTAATTTTGTAATGACCTTCATTCTTCCCATATTAATTTTCACTCGTTTGTTAATGACTCCTGCTTTTATCTTAAGAGAAAATGGCAAATTAATCTCCTCGGTAACTGAAAGTTGGAACCATATTAATCGCTGGCGATTTATTAAATATGGTGCCATTAGTGCTGTGGTTATTTTTGCTTTGTTTATGGGATATAGTACTTTATCTGCTTCCCTTGCTTACTTACCCATGCCTTTATTATTTTTCTTCTTGTTTACCGCAGGGTTCTTAGGCATTTTGCATGCCGCATTTGCTTCTGCTTCTGTAGGTTTATACTATAGACTTGCCGATGATTTTGATGCGCCTGTTTCAAATTTCGGAGAGGAAGAATAATCGAGAAGGCTTTTTTATTTCTTCAGATTTCAGATATGGATATTCTACTTTAGAAAGGAATAAACCTTGGGCTAATGCGGGTGTACGAAAACGCAAAGGTTGTTGATCTTGTAAATAAGCAGTCCATTCTTCAAGGCTAATTACTCCCCTACCGATTTCCATAATACGACCAATCAATAACCGAATCATGCCTTGCAAAAAACGATTGGCTTCAATCTGAAAATGAAATTTTCCTGTCGTTTCTTCATACCAAAGATTGGCCGAATAAATCTGACAATGAGTATGCGCATAATTTTTTGGCCGTAGGCAAAAAGAATAAAAATCTTTAGCATCTACTAATTGACTTACAGCCTTTTTCATCAAATCAATGCGAGGATTTTCTTCTTCATAAACTACACTAAAGGGCGCAAAGAAGACATTCTTTTTTACGTAAAAAAAATAATCATACCTTCTTTTGATGGCATCTTTTTGCGCATCAGCTTCTTTAGCTACTTCTATTAGATCATAGATAACAATGTCCTTTGGCAACATACTATTTATGCGATAAGGAAAATGATTGGGCAGCTTTTTTTCAATAATAAAATGGGCAAAAAACTGTTGGGCATGCACACCTGCATCTGTGCGTCCACAAGCTCTAAGCGAAATCTTTTCTCTTAAGATAGTGCTCATTGCTTGCTCAATCACTTCTTGAATACCTAAGGCATTAGGTTGTCTTTGCCATCCTTGATAAGCGGTTCCTTTATACGCAAGATGAAGAAAATATTTCATATCGAAAGGTACATAAGTAATTCACTAAATTAAAATACCTCACCAAATGACTTATGTTTTTTTAGAAAAAAATACAAACATCTATTATCTTGTATCTATGAAACAATATATCTCTATGTTGCGTGGCATTAACGTAAGTGGCCAAAAGAAAATTAAGATGGCTGATTTAAGAGCGATGTATGAATCTCTAGGTTTTCAACAAGTGAATAGTTATATCCAATCGGGTAATGTAGCCTTTGCTTGTCCTTCAAAATCAAATTCAAAATTAGAAGAAATGATTTCGAAAGGAATCAAAGACACCTTCGGATTTGATGTGCCCGTTTGGGTGCGTACAAAAGATTATTTTGAAAAGGCAATAAAAGAATGTCCTTTTAAAACGATTACTGAAGAAACACTAAAATATCACCATTTGACTTTTCTTGGAGCAATTCCTTCGGCAGATTTAGTCAAAGCATTAGAAACATTAGATTTCTCACCCGACGTTTTTGTAATTAAAGAAGATCGCATATTTATTCATTGTCCACAAGGCTATGGACGATCGAAGTTGAATAATAATTTTTTCGAAAGAAAACTAAAAGTAAAAGCGACAACCAGAAACTGGAAATCGGTGAATGTCTTATATGGAATGGTAGAATAGCATTAGACGTTGTTTATTAAAAAAATTCTTTTCCCTATTCTATTAGTCATTAACGGGATTTGTTTATTTTAGAGGGAATAAACCTAAACCCAACTGTTATGCATTATTATTTTTCTTTTCTCTTTTGCCTATTTTGGGCAAGTCAATCCCTTTTTGCACAATCTCAACCAGGTGGTTTTACCGACCAATGGGCCAATTATTTACCCGGAGAATTAGGGCCTATAAGTATCGTACAAGATTTTACCAATGTTCGGAATATTGAAGCTGCACCAGCCGTAGGAGTGCATCCACGGATTTATTTTGGTCCTAGTGAAATAGCTGGGATAAAAACCAATTTGACAACTACCACCAGTGGACAAGCCGCCTTGGCAACCATTCATGCCTACACTACTTTATTACACAAAGGATATAGTGCAGGAGGATATAGTCATTCGGCAAACTATGCAAAAGATGCCTTTGGAAATAAACAAATTGACAATGCAGGCAAATGGGATTCACATACGATTTATTATCAATTGATTAATAACGACCCAACGGCCTTGGATGCCGCAGATAATAAACGGCGTTATCTTCTAGCGAGTGTGATGGCTTTGGAAGCATTCGAATGTTTAATGTTTGCAGGAACTACTGATCCTGATACTGGTTTAGATTATGATGATCGAGCAGCAGATTTAGGTAAAGCGATGGCCTATTGGGCAGATCTTGTAGATGGCGATCCTTTGTTGAACTGGAATAATTATCATCACTTTGGAGGTATACATATGGCCTATGCTTATGACCTCAATTATAACAGTATGACGACAGCCCAACAAGATGCGGTGCGTGCAGGGTTGGCCGCTATTATTCCTACGATTCCTCGCTATGGAAGTGATACGGAAGCCTACTCTACTTCTAGTAACTGGGTTGGATTGAATGGCTTTGAAATTTTGACCAATCTCGCTATTGAAGGCGAAACGGGATATAATGCTACCTTGAACAAAGATTATATGCGCGCCTATTATAACTTCTTGACTTATGGTTGGTATGCTTCAGGAACACCTTATGAGGGACTAGGGAAAAACTATCAATTTGTCACGACTTTAATTGCTATGGCTAAACGGGGATATAGTTTATTGGGGCATCCTCATGTAAAGACTTATGGCCAACAATATCTACCTGCGATTACTCAACCTTATGGCCATGCATTTACTGGAACCGATGTTTGGGGAGGCAGTGGATGGGATGTATCTACTGGAGGTTATAAATTTAATGCAAGTGATGTTTTGGGTTTAAAATATGTCTTACCCAATGATAGTAAAATTGATTTTGTCTGGCGAAATTATATTGAAAAATGGTGGAAGATCAATTCTACTGGATATGTCTATCAACAAATAGAACCTGCTACAAGTGGCTATCATAATTATTTGTTGACCGCAGGTATTTTTGCAGAAGACTATACTGCTGGAGATTGGACGACACAAAATTCAAACACTTTAGGAAGTTTAAGTTTTTTAGGTCCCGAACGAGGTTTAGCCATTTTACGAAGTGCCTACGATCCTGATGCGATGATGGTACATTTTCATTGTCGGCAAGATATGGGTGGGCATACACATGGAGATCGAAATTCATTTGCACTGAGTAGTCTAGGAAGAATTTGGGTACGTTATACCTATGGCAGTCATTTTCAAGAAACCCAATATCACAGTTGTGTTTTAATCAATGACATGGGCGTAAAGACCTCTCCTTTGGAAGGCGTAAAATCTAGACAACCTGGAAAGATCACCAATTTTTATGAATCCAATGGAGCGATTGCGCAAGTGGATGGTGATGCGACTTATGCCTATTCTTATGAATGGGATTGGACACCGAGAGTTCCTTCCGAAGATCACCCGAACTTAGGCATTAATGGTTGGACAGCCGTAACTAAAACATGGAATGATTTCCGTTATCAGGCAGGAACAGAAACTTATCATAACATTCCATTTTATGACTATGCGCATTGGCGGTATAATAATAGATTGGAGCGAATCATGCAAAAGGATTATAATGTAATGGATAGAGTATATCGGAATGTATCTTTGATCCGTTGTCTTCGTCCTTATCTTTTAATTACAGATGATTTACAAAAAGATAATAATGTAAACAACTATAAATGGTTGGCTCAGGTAGCTAGTGATTTGACAGTAGAAAGTACAGACATTAACCATGTCAACACAGACTATCGCAGTGATGTAATTTTAACAGAACCTGGAGGAGCGAGAAAGCTATTGGTTCGCGTATTACAAAACGACGGGTACACTACTGGTCCAGCAGCGATTTTAGAAACCTTAACTCCTGGAATAAATGGCAATGATCCAATAACTCGAATCAAAGTAGAGGCGGATGTGGTGACGCCAAATTTTAAAGTCATGCTTTATCCTTTTAATGCGGGAGAAAGTCTTCCTTTGACCCAATGGAATACAGACAAGACCGAATTGACGGTCACCATAGATGGATACCAAAAAGTAATTTCTTTTGTAGAAAGTAGTGGTAAAACAGAGGTAACTTTAGTTTCTTCTACGATATTACCTTTAGAATGGTTAAGTGTGGATGCTAAAGCGAAAGATCGAAACATTGAAGTTTCTTGGGCTACAGCCACTGAACAAGAGACGGATTATTTTGTAGTAGAACGAAGTAAAGATGCGATACAATTTTCTAGTATTGGCCCAAAAGTTTTAGCGGCTGGGGAATCATTAGAAAATCAATATTATAGCATTGTAGATGAAACGGCAGTTAGAGGTATAACCTATTATTATCGGATTAAACAAGTCGATTTAGATGGCCAATTCACCTATAGTTCGATTGTAAATGCGAAGTTAAATTTGTTAGGCAAAGAAGTGACTATTTTCCCTAATCCAGTAAATCACGATTTACAATTGACTATGCATTGGGATGAAAACGAATCGGTTGTGCTAAAGATTTTTAATGCCCAAGGACAATTCATTCACAGTCAATATATTTCTTTGAAACTTGGACAAAACCATTGGAGCTTAAATGTCTCCAATTGGCCTACGGGCGTATATTGGATTGAAATTAATGGGAAGGAGACGAGGAGTCAACAATTCATAAAAGAGTAAGTACTCACTACTAATTTCGCATTTCAAAACAAGGCATAATATGAAAGAAGAATATAAAAGAATAAGCTGTAATCTTTATGATGAACTCGAGCACTATGCTACGTTTAAGAAAAGGTTGCGGGTTCGATACAAAGTCAATGAGGAACAAGAACAAGAGGAAGAAATGCTTATTGTGAATTTTAAGACGACCAAGGAAGCGGAGTATTTAATTAACTCGGAAGGCATGGCGATACGTTTAGATCATTTACTTTTGGTAGAAGAAATAGAATAAAAAAAGCAGCTATATGATATAGCTGCTTTTCTCCCACTAAAAACACTTTATTAGTCTGTCAAGACCAAAGTGATTGTTTTTTGACCTGTATTCATTGAGTTATCTTCAGTAGCTATAAGAATTTGTATTTCATCATCCACACTTGAAGTATATGTTCCATTGTCAAAATTAAATTCCTCAAGAGAAGGGAAAGAATAACTTATGGCAAAACTTTTGCTGAATCGATCCTCTTCATTTGTAAAAATGGATTTTGATAAATTCCCATCATTATTAATCATGTAGGAAATTAGAGGAGATAAACGTCGAGTATCTGAAATTGAGATATTTAAGTTACAAGCTAAAGATCTACTTAATGTAATGGTATCTTCCGTTTGTAATACATTATTGATGGTAATGTCAATATCTGGTGATAATGTGATTGGTTCTTTCTCACACCCAAAGGCGGATAAAATTAAAAGAATAAGAATGGACTTGAAAAGAACTGTTAATTTAAAATTCATAACTTAATGTTTTAGGTAAAAGTATTATTCTAAAATGACTTCATTCGTTGCAGAAACGCCAAAAAGGCCATAACCATTTTCTACATTGGTATGTACAATAACCGGTTCTGCAAAAGGATTTCCATCTGCGTTTCCATAAGCAACTAAAGATTTTGACAAGAGATATTTATCTTTAGAAATCGCATTGAGTTTTACAGAGATGGTCACTCTTGAAGTATCCATTGTACTCGTTAATATTTTAAGTCGTTCTGTTTTTCCATTAATAAAATCATCATTAAAAATCGGTGCAGACCAACCATCTTCCATATAAGGGGCTAGACTCCAAGTATATTTTCCACGATAGTTTTCGGGTTCTGCTTTTTTACGTCTAAAGACTACGACTTCGTAGAAATTTTGTTGATCTACAGGATCATCAAATTCAATTTCGATTTCGTCTCGCACCTCCCCTTCTAAATCTACGCCTCCTTCTGACCGATAATTTACAATAGAAAAATTGATTGGAGCTAGAAGGACTTGCTCTGTGGTAACCGTTTCAAACCCGATTGCCGAAGCCGTAACCTTATATCGATTCCCAACAATAAATGGGGCATTCAAAGGAATAGAATAATAGCCACTACCAAAATGAAGCATCGTATCTATAAGTATATCATTTTCATAAAGAAGTACTTCTGCATTTAGAATGGGCTCAATATTTTGAGAATCCAACACGGGGCGACTATCGGTTAGATAAACAAAAAAGTTTTCGTCACCATTTTCATAATGTCCATTGACTACAATTCGAGGTTCATGGACAGGCAATTCAATATCGATCACCTGCTCACAAGCATAAAAAATAGTCATAAAAAATACGATAATTATATATAGTAGAATACGCATAACATTAAAATTTAAAACTCCAATTAAAAGAAGGAAGAATAGGAAATAAACTGACTTGACGAATTACAGGATTGCCTTCCGTGTTTGATCCGCGATATAAAAAGAAAGGATTTTTACGATTATATACATTATAGGCACCAATGGTAAATTTACGTTCGTACCGTTTTTTCTTTTTAATAAAATCAAGACTTACGTCTAAACGATGATAGGCATTCATTCGAAAACTATTTTTTTCTTCGGCATTATCTACTTCAAAATAATCAAAATCGAAATCAGAAAAATCAGAAGGATAAGACGTTAATGATCTAGATATAGGTAAAGTAACTGCATTACCAGAACCATATACCCAAGCTGCCGAAAGTTGAATCTTTTCACTAAATTCATACATGGCTACAATAGAAATATCATGTCTTCGGTCGTATTTAAAAGGATATTTTTTTCCACTATTTAAATTTTCAAATTGACGATTACTGTAGGCCAATGTATAACCCGCCCAGCCTGTAAATTTTCCTTTTTTCTTTTGTACAAAAAATTCCAGGCCATAAGAATCTCCGTTTCCTGTTTCAATTTTATCTTGCCAATCGGTAAAGCCAAAGAAATTTGCGCCTTGTTTATAGGCAATAAGATTTCGCATCTTTTTGTAATAGGCTTCTACGCTAAATTCAAATTGATCCTTAAATGTCTTTGCGACTCCAAGCGCCGCTTGCCAAGAATGCTCTGGCTTAACTCTTGCCGTAGAAGGAAGCCATAAATCCGTAGGTAATCCAATTCCTTCATTGGTTAATAAATGCAAGTATTGAGTCATGGTAGCAAACGATCCTTTTAGTGCTACTGAACCAGGCAACATTAAACGCATTCCAATTCGAGGTTGAACCGATGCATAAAATTTATTTTCTACTGTAAAAGCCGAACCATGCACTCCAATATTTGCTTTGAATGATTTGCCTATGCTGAAGTCATCTTCAATATAAAGATTGAAATCTCCTGATCGAACATTGCTTGATCCAATGGTAGTATCCGAAGCAGGAGAAGTGGTTTCGGTCACTTGATATTGTAAGGCTCCAGGTTTAAATGTATGAAACGTTGCGCCACCTCCAAATCGAATGTAATGTGATGGGTTAGGTACAAAATCAAAATCAATTTTTCCTGTATAATCTTCAATCCCTGATAAATATTTTGCTACATATTCTAAGGCATTGGTTTGGTTTTCTATGGTTTGAGTTTCTTTGGTATTGATCGAAGTATCAAATTGATATCTACTATAAGTAGCCGTAACATTACTAAACAATTTGTTACTCCAAAGGTGATTCCATCGAAGTGCGGAAGTAATATTTCCCCAATCTAAACCAAACTCATATTCTGATTTTCCATCTACTAATAATCCATCCCGATTTTGATATGTATAATTTTCTCCAATCTTCGTTTTAAAATGATCATCTCCTGCGTATACACTTAAAAAGATTCGATCTTTATGACTAAATTTATGATTAATTTTTGCATTAATATCGTAAAAATGATACCCGCCGCTAAAGTCAGAATCATCAAACTTATTCGATTGAGCTTTAATAAATGGTTTTGCCAAAAGATCGGCATAGGTTCGGCGACCAGAGATAATAAATGACGTTTTATCTTTTACAATTGGACCTTCAAAAGTCATCTTTGATGCGAGTAGACCAATGGTACCAGCCCCATGAAATTCATTCATATTTCCTTCCTTCATATTGATTTCTAAAATAGAAGAAAGGCGTCCACCAAAACGTGCGGGATAACCTCCTTTAGTCAATTTTACATTTTTAATGGCATCGGCATTAAATACCGAAAAGAATCCAAACAAATGCGAAACATTATATACGGGCGTCCCATCTAATAAGATTAAATTTTGATCGGGACTTCCACCTCGTACATACAAACCACTTGTTCCTTCTCCCCCAGATTGTACGCCTGGCAATAATTGCAAAGCTTTCAATACATCCACTTCTCCAAGTAAAGCAGGAAGTTTTTGGATTTGTTGTATAGGAACACTTACCGTACTCATTTGCGTTTTTTCCTCAATCCGATCGTATTTTTCCGCAGTGACCACTACTTCTTTTAATTCTTCTCCTGATCCTAATTTGATATTCATTGTTAGATCTTCTTTCAGATCCAGTTTAAAATATTGTGTCTCATATCCAATATAGGAAACCGCTAAATAAATTGAGTCTGCGGGTAGGGTAAGGCTATAAAAACCATATACATTGGTAGTCGTTCCTTTTGATTCTTCAGGATCATAAATATTTGCTCCTATCAATTTCTCTCCAGTTTCTGCATCTTCGATATATCCAGACAAAGTAAATTTGTCTTGGCCAAAACCCATTTGTAGGAAGAGTAAAATAAAAATACCGATTAAGCATATTTTTTTCATCATTTAAATTTTTCCTGAAATTAAGAATAATAATACAAGTTCTATATTTAGCAATAATTCTTTGATCAAACGATTTTATCTGATCTTCTATATTAAAGACGATTTGAAATAAAGAAACACGTATCAAGGAAATAAATTTTTATTTTTCATATCTATAGATTTATTTCATTTCCTAATTAGATTTATTCCCCAATCTTCTTTGCAGAATAAATCTTAAAGGCCAAATGACCAATTCCCCGATCTTTCTGCCGATTTGTCTTAATTTAACACGAAAAGACAGGCTTCGTATGTGGATTCTTTCCCAAAAAGACCATAATTTGGAAAGGCACAAAAATTGCCTTAATTAGGAAAGCAAAAAAAAGCGTTTTTTGCTGTCAAAATGACATTACATTAAAATCAATGGATTCATGAGTTTATTTGAAGATTTATTTAGTTTGGGGCCAGAAGGAGAAGAAGTAGAATTTATGCCCATCTTCTCTGTCGATGAAGGAAAAGAAGAAGAAGATCCCAATGTAACCTATCCTGAAGTGCTGCCTTTAGTGGCTTTAAGAAATACCGTGCTTTTTCCTGGAATCATCATTCCAATTACGGTAAGTAGAGAAAAATCAATTCAAGCCATTACCAAAGCACATAAAAGCGATAAATTGATTGGCGTGATCTCACAAACAGAAGTAGATATTGAAGACCCCAATCCAGAAGATTTATTTAAAGTAGGCACCATCGCCAAAATCGTCAAATTGGTCAAAATGCCTGATGGAAATACGACGGCTATTTTACAAGGACGGACTCGATTTAAGATTATGGAAATGATCAAAACGACTCCATACCTTGAAGCATCTATCGAATCGTTAAAAGACATTTTGCCAGAAACAGGACAAGAGTTTGAAGCCATTATTGCTTCTGTTCGAGATATGGCCAAACGCATAATTAAAATGTCGCCCAATCTTCCTGCGGAAGCAAGTGTGGTTTTAAATAATATTCAAAATAAATCGTTTTTAATCAATTTCATTGCTTCACATTTATCCCTAAAGATTCCTAAAAAACAAGAAATCTTAGAAATTGATGATTTGTTTAATCGAGCAGAAGCAGTCTTAGGACAAATGAACACCGAAATTCAAATGCTCGAATTACGAAACAAAATTGAAAGCAAAGTTCGACATGATTTAGAAAAACAACAACGAGATTATTTTTTAAATCAACAACTTAAAACCATTCAAGAAGAGCTTGGACAAAATACCAATGCACAAGAATTAGATTTATTGGTCGAACGAGCAAAAGATAAAAAATGGTCGAAAGCGATTGAAGCCGCTTTTCAAAAAGAATTAAAGAAACTTCGTCGAATGAATCCAGCCGTTGCCGAGTATTCTATTCAGATGAATTATTTAGAATTAATGCTCGATTTGCCTTGGGGCGATTTGACTAAAGATAACTTCAATCTAAAACAAGCTAAATCCGTGTTAGATAAAGATCATTGCGGACTAGAAAAAGTAAAAGATCGAATTCTCGAACATCTTGCAGTACTCAAATTAAAAGGAGATATGAAAGCGCCTATCCTTTGTTTGGTAGGCCCTCCGGGCGTTGGTAAAACATCTTTAGGAAAATCCATTGCGACAGCGTTAAAACGGAAATATATTCGAATGTCTCTTGGAGGATTACATGACGAATCTGAAATTAGAGGTCATAGAAAAACATATATTGGTGCCATGCCTGGACGTATTATACAGTCCATTAAAAAGGCAGGTTCTGATAATCCCGTATTTATTTTAGATGAAATTGATAAGGTAGGAAAAGACTTTAGAGGTGATCCTTCGTCGGCACTATTGGAAGTACTCGACCCAGAGCAAAACGCCACTTTCCACGACAATTATTTAGAGCATGAATATGACTTGTCAAAAGTATTATTTATTGCTACCGCCAATAGTCTATCTACCATACAACCTGCTTTACTTGACCGAATGGAAATTATCCAAGTGCATGGATATTCTTTAGAAGAAAAAGTAGAAATTGCACAAAAACACCTAGTACCCGATCAACGAAAAGAACATGGATTAACGGCTAAAGATATTTCCATAAAACCAGATCTTATTGCTAAAGTTATTGAAAGCTATACCCGAGAATCAGGCGTACGAGAATTGAATCGAAGAGTCGCAGGCTTAATGCGAGGCGTTGCCAAACGAGTAGCAATGAAAGAAAAATATTCTTCTACCATCAAAGCTAAACAATTGGAAGATTACCTTGGGCCAGTCCGATATCATAATGACCTGTACCAAGAACAAAAAACACCTGGAGTTACCGTTGGATTAGCTTGGACCCAAGCAGGCGGTGATATCTTATTTATCGAAAGTAGCTTGAGTCGTGGAAAAGGTCAATTAACATTAACTGGAAATTTGGGTGAGGTAATGAAAGAATCCGCTTCCACTGCCCTAAGTTTCTTAAAAGCACATGGCAAAGGATTGGGCATTGATCCAGATGATTTCGACAATAAGAACATACATATACACGTACCTCAAGGAGCCATTCCTAAGGACGGCCCCTCTGCTGGAATAACGATGCTTACTGCATTAGCTTCTTCATTTACAAGTCGTGCAGTAAAACCATTTTTAGCCATGACTGGTGAAATTACGCTCCGTGGCAAAGTGCTTCCTGTGGGTGGAATCAAAGAAAAAATCCTTGCTGCTCGAAGAGCAGGAATTAAAGAAATTATTCTTTGTGCAAAAAACGAAAAAGATATTAAGGAAATTAAGTCCAATTATATTGAAGGCTTACAGTTCCATTTTGTAGACCGAATGGAAGAAGTCTTAGATATTGCTTTAGATTTTTAAACAAAAAAGCCGTTTTTTGTTAAGAAGGCGTTAATTTAGAGGATTGGTATAAACGTAGCACTCTTTTTGAGCGTTGGTATGGAAGTATGAGCTATTCATCTTTAGCTTTAAAAATGTAAAGATTGAAATTCACCCAAACCTTTTATTAACAAGAACCGAATACTTTGAAATATTTATTAATCATATCTGCTTTTCTCTTTTTTAGCCATTCGCTATCAGCGCAAAAGAGCGATAGTACATTGGTTCAAGTATCTGGAGTCATCATGACCTCTGATAGTTTACGAGCCGTTTCTTTTGCTTCTGTAGGTATTGAAGGCACAAGTCGTGGAGCATATGCCAATTACGATGGTGTTTTTTCTATTGTAGCACATAAAGGAGAAACCTTAGTTTTTCAAGCTTTAGGCTTCGAAGATGCCGTCTACAAAATACCAACAGACATCAAAGGAAACCGAATTTCAGTAGTACAATTGATGTCCAGTAGTTCTTTATTCTTACCAGAAACCGTAGTATTCCCTTGGCCAAGTAAAGAATTTTTCAAACAAGATTTCCTTGCTTTAGATGTAAGCAATAAACTAGAAGAAATTGCAGACGAAAATCTAGCCAAAACATACCTTGATGGTATTGCAGAAGTTATGGTGATGGATGGAAACGAAAATGCTGATTATTTCCTACGCCAACAAGCGCAAGCGGCCTATTATTATGGGCAAGCTCCTCCAATGAATATCTTCAATGTATTTGCTTGGAAAGAGTTTATTCAAGCTTGGAAAAGAGGTGATTTTAAAAAGAAAAAGAAATAATATCTTCATCTGTATACAAAGGCATTACTTCTATTTATGTAAGATTTTAAAATTCTTTTTAGAATTTTAAAAGAATTGAACAGCCTGACTCTATACCAAATCACAAAAATCTGCTATCTTCAAGGTACATTTAACTTAACCTCCTTATGTACCTATATCAATTAAAGCATCTTGTGGCCATCCTAGGCTTTCTAATCTTAGCCTTAGGAAATTGCTTTGCAGAAAGCTTTCTGTATTTCCAAAACAACTCTTCATTAAGTTTCGCTGTAAGCACAAGCCAAACGGGCCCGCATAACATGGATTCAGATGAATGGTGGGGCATGTCCAGCGGAACCATCAATCCTTGGCAATTAGAAACCAACTTACTTTGGACCAACCGAAATGTAGGTATACATAATGGAACCGATTTTTTCCTAACCGCTACCTTAACCTCGGGCGGACAAAGCATAGACCTTAAACTAAGACTCAATGGAAACTTTGTCGGCAGTGATTTATGGCAATCCAGTGCAGGACCAGGATTTAGTCACTCTTGGTATAGTGATCGAAATTTTCACCAAGAAACCTTCACCCTAAACGGAAAAACAGTCACCCTCAAATACACGGCTTATGCCGCAGGTACTTATGATGATATCCTTTTTGTATTACAAGAACATGATCCTTTTCCTGTACTTGCCTCAGATTTGACAGACCCAGCAATACTCAATGTATTATCATATAATATATTTATGTTGACTCCTCCTATTTCATTGTCTGACCAAGGTACACGAGCAGAATATATACATCAACATGTAAGTGGCTACGATGTCATTATTATTAATGAAGCTTTTGACAATGCTGCTCGTGCTACGTTAACGACTAATTTATCAGCAGAATATCCTTATTATACCGCAGTAGTGGATGAAGCCCTTAGCTTTGAAGATGGAGGTGTACTTATTTATAGTCGTTGGCCCATCGAATTATCTAACCATATTGTCTATGATGATTGTGATGGAGATGACTGCCTTGCAGCAAAAGGAGCTATGTATGCCCGTATCAATAAACTCGGTAAAAAATACCACGTATTTGGTACCCATACTCAAGCTTGGCCCGATGCTGCAAATGTAGCTACTCGACAAGCACAAATGACTCAAATGAAAAACTTCGCGGATTCTTATGCAATTCCTAGCAACGAAGCCGTCATTTATGGAGGAGATTTTAATGTAGAAAAAATTGCGAATTACTTAAATGAGTATGATGATATGTTCACCATTCTCAATACCGAAGAACCCAATTATTTAGGCCATGGTTTTACTTATGATTATCTGGTTAGTGACTATGCGGATTCTCCTTACCAAGAATATCTTGATTATGTGATGTATGAAAAAGCCCACTTAATCCCTACCATACAAACCAATGAAGTCATTATTCTTCGAAGTATTGCCGATGCAATGTGGGATATTTTTGATTTATCTGATCATCTTGCGGTACATGGACGTTTCCAGTTTCCACTTAATTTACCTATTACTTTAACTGATTTCTCAGGCAAAACAATCAACCAAGGACATCAAATCACTTGGCGTACTGCAAGTGAAACCCAAAACGATTATTTCGAATTGGAGCATGCAATCGATGGACGTAATTTTCAAAAAATAGCTCAAATAGAAGGCGCAGGAAATACCCCTTTTACACAAAACTACACCTACCTTCATACTAGCCCCAACCTAGGCAACAACTATTATCGTTTAAAACAAGTTGACCTAGATGGAAGTATCCATTTTTCAAAAGTTATGGTATTAACATATCAGTCAAAAACCAGCTTATCTACGAGTATTTATCCGAACCCTGTAGCCGACCAACTCTTTGTAAAAATCAATGATGGAATTCCTTCTGACTTTTCACTGAAGTTATTTAATGCTGCGGGACAATTATTGTTAGAAAAAGAAATACAACAAAGCATAGAAACCGACATTGATATCAAGGCTTGGCCAATCGGTTTATATTATCTTGAAATTCGTACACCACAAGAAACTACTAGTCACCGTTTTTATAAAGGTCAATAACATTTAA
>JAHDCJ010000112.1:0-7282 GCA_020629935.1 Saprospiraceae bacterium
TGAATCAGAAGAATATAGCCCTAAAAGCTGAATTTAACTAGGCATCATAGCAAAATTTTTATTTTCAAATAGTAGACATTATTCTGAAACACCTTTTATAAAAAAGGCCATTTGATTATCAATTAGTTATAATCTTGAAATTCTATCGTAGAATAATGTCTAGTTAAGCAAAAGATTTTTATGGGATTGGAGATATGGTAGAATAGATGAATTAATTCAAATGAAAAATAGAGTCACCACACATAACAATGCATCAACTCCATAAAGTTAAGCCCGCTTGATGGCATAAAAATTGAGCTTTAGCTTTTAGACACATACACTAACCGTAATTATGAGAAATTTAAAATGGGAGTAAGAATACATTTTTATAAAAACAATACTAGCAAAAAACTCAGAGATTTAATTTCCGATAATTATTCTGACTTCGCACATTGGTATGTTAATAGAAATGAATCTTCAATCAAAGAGTTTGATGAAATATATGGGACAGAAGAGTTAATTCACTTTTTTTCTGAGAATAAAAATATTGAAGCTAATTTAAATCTTCTTGACAAAAAACTTGTTGATGAAATGACAGCTGAATTTGTAGCTGAATATTCCGAATATAGTAAAACGCTAGATTTTTTTGGTCCTACAATGAGCAAATGGAGATATAATGAAAGTACTAAATTGGTGTTAGAAACCAAAAACAATGAATTTATTAAACTTTGGGGGTATTTAATAAACGGACGTTCTTTAAAAGAGTCAGAGGAATTTGACAGTTATACCAACGAATATAAAATTGGATTTTTATCATCCAAAGAACACTCAAAATTGAAAGAATTGATAATAAAACATTTTGGAGATTTAAAAGGTATGAAAGAAAAATATTGGACAAATTCCGAAAAGAAAAAGCTCGAAAATGCCATCAATAATTCCAAAAATGGAACTTACTCTTTAACTGACCACAATCCTGTTACTTCAGGTCTTGAATACGTTATGGAGGCTCTAAATGAAATAAAAACAAGTGAAACGGAATTAATAACTGGAATAGAATAAAAAAACAGCTAACAATTTGTATAATGCATATGCACCCTTCTGTATGCAAACGGACCATACAAAACCGTCAGCTTCAAATAAAAAAAACATCAATGATAAATTGGATACTTCAAAAAAATCTGACAAAGCCTGAAATTTTAGAAAGAATAAAATCAGTGCTAAATGGGAAAGATGAAATATGGGAAGAGGTTGAAGTCATTCCTTTCTCAAATGAAATTCCCAAAATCGAAAACAAAGACAGTTTTAAAATAATTTATGGTTCAACAACTTTTATGTTGAATGCATTTAGAAGTGAAGAATTAAAAGAAGGTGTTTTCTTCGAGTCAACAAAATTTCAAATGAAAAACTATGTCGATAAATGGAAAGATCATGTTCTAAATTCAGACGGAAAATTATTAAAATTTGGAGAGCTAAATGACTTTAAAAGTGAGCCAAAAAAGAAATGGTTTATTCGACCAAACAATGACGGAAAAGAATTTAGTGGAAAAGTAGAATCATATGAAGCACTTCTAAAATGGAGCAATGAAGTTTGTAAATTAAATATTCCTGAGTTAAATAAAAATACGGAAATATGGATTTCTGAACCGAAAGAAATTAAAAAAGAATGGAGATTATTTATTGTAGATAATCAAATAGTTTCGGTTTCTAGATATATGAATGACGGACAATTAGACGAAAGTGAAAATGACATTCCAGAAGAAATGATTAAATTTGCTAAAGATAGAATTTCTGAATATCGAATTGAAGATGTTTACGTAATGGATATTGCAGATACAAAAAGCGAATACAAATTGATTGAATGTAATTGCTTCAATGGAACTGGGTTTTACAAACATAATGTTGAAAAAATAATTCAATCGGTAAATAACTTTGTAAAACGCAAAATAAAAAAGAAACCTGTGAATAACAAACAAAGAAAATGAAAGAGCATAATACGGTAGAAAATTTATGGAATTCGTTTCTAAAAAACCATCCTACAAATAAAATTAAGGTATTACCAGAATCATTTTATTTCTGTGATAATGAAAAAGATGCCAACGAATGTGCTGAATTAGTAGCAAAAGGAATTAAACAAGCAACAGCTACTTCTTTATGGTGGTATGAAAAAAACAACGAATCTCTTCCCAAAATTGGAGACCAATATGTAATTACTGATTGGGAAGGAAATGCAAAAGCAGTAATAGAAACGACAAAAGTTGAACAAGTACCTTATAATGAAATTACAGCTGAATTTGCTGCAATTGAAGGAGAGGGAGATAAGTCATTGAAATATTGGAAAGAAGTCCACGAAGCGTACTACAAAAGAGAAATGGAGCCACTAGGAGATTCGTTTAGTGAAGAAATGATAATAGTTTGTGAATATTTCAAAACAATATACACAAACTAAAAAACAAACAAAACCAACAACAAAAACATAACCAATAGCGCTCACCTTCTCGCTAATTCCTGTAATTAGGGAGCTTGGCAGTAATAAGAAATTTTCTGAAAATTTACGCTATGCAAGGAAATTATAAAAAATATTTTGGTCAACGTTTGATAAGGAGTTGTTCAATAAATTGAGCTCAAATAAAAAACTTCTAAAAACAACTATCGCCAACACAGGGTATAAATTTTAAATCACAAACCAATGAGCAAAAAAATACATATCGTTTTTGGACGACAAGGTGCTGGTAAATCGACCTATTCTAAACAGTTAATAAAAGAAATAAATGGAGTCCATTTTTCAATTGATGAATGGATGTGGAAATTGTATGGAAAGGATTTACCTAAACCCATCAATTTTAAATGGATAATGGAAAGAGTAGAAAGATGTGAACAACACATCTGGGAAATAACAAAACAAATTTCAAATAGCGGTGTGGAAGTTGTCCTTGATCTCGGTTTCACTAAATTTGAAAAAAGAGCATTATTTTTATCTTTAGCCAAAGAGCAAAATATTCCAATACAAATTCATTATATAAAAGCACCACATGAAGTAAGAAAGCAAAGAGTATTAGACAGAAATAAAGAAAAAGGCGAGACCTTTTCATTTGAAGTTTCTCCCGGAATGTTTGACTTCATGGAAGGTGAATTTCAAATACCAAGAGAAAAGGAATTAAAAGAAGCGATTGTCATTGATACCACTAAAATATAAATATAACCTATTCCGCGATCAAACGATCAATGCAGTCGCAAGGCCATTTATGCGAGACCGATGAACGCTATAAAAAATCAAGACATCTGGAAATAGAATAAGAAAAGATAAATTAGCATAAACATTTTTTAAAAAATTAAAATGGGAAAAGAAATAAATTTTGATTACTTGAATTTAGAATGCGAAAGAGATTTTAATCTTTTATATTTAGAAATAAATCCAACAATTAGAACAGGAATTACTAAGAATAAAAAAAATATTAACTCAGGCATCATATCAAATTTGGCTATTTATGAAGTTGAAAATGATAAACTATCCTATTTTTTTGAAGAGGGAAGTTTGAATAACATCAAGTACTATATTTACGAAACTTCATACCATGAAGAATCACAAAAAATAAATTTCAACAATGAGAAATATGGTTTAATAATCAACAATAATAAAATTGAAAAACGGAAATTAGCCGATAAATTATTTATAGTCAATGAAAAACCTGGAGGTAATGAATATGAACTATGGATTTCTTCAAAATTGGGTCAGGATAAAAAAAGAGTCAATACTTTTCCTAAAGGACTAGAATGGAAAATTGATGTCTATAATCAAAAGATTTTTTTCATTTACAAAAAAGAAAACGGAGTAAAAATAGAATCAATCCATTGGTAAAAAAATACCACACACCAACAACGTACAAACCCTTATCGTAAGCAGAAAAAATGAAAAAGAAAAACATCGTATTTATCGCAAAAAGTTTAGACGGATTTATTGCTGGAAAAAATGGAGAATTAGATTGGCTACATTCAATACCAAATCCAGACAATAATGATATGGGATTTAACCACCTAATCGATGAAATAGATGCTATTGTAATGGGAAGAACAACTTTTGAAACTGTTTGTGGATTTGAAGTGGATTGGCCATATCGTAAACATGTGTTTGTACTAAGTAACTCCTTGAAAAACATACCTGAAAAATTGGAACAAAAAGTTACTTTGATCAATGGAACGCCTCAAGAAATTCTTGATCAAATTTATGAAAGAGGATTCTTCAAATTATACATTGACGGAGGAAGAACAATCCATAATTTCATAAAAGAAGATTTGATTGATGAATTGAGAATAACAACAATTCCCATATTATTAGGTGGAGGCTTTCCGCTATTTGGAGACTTAACAAACCCAATGGAATTTGAACTTATTGAATCTAAATTATTCTTAAATCAAATTGTTCAAAATCATTATAAACGAAGAAAATAAAAAAATCATCCCTAGCCTTCTCCCCTATTCAAAAAAACCAAAAAATATACAAGATTCGAAATTTAGTATAAGGCATTAAAACCGTTCCTCACTACCTTTATGTTATTCTTTTCAGTAACTTTAATAACTAAATACAAATATGAAAGATTTTGGTAGAAATGGATGGACTCCCGACAGAATCAGCGATTTAAATGGTCAAACATTCGTCATCACTGGAACAACAAGCGGTACTGGTTTTGAAGCTGCGCGGATTTTACTATCCAAAGGAGCAAAAGTAGTGATGCTGAATCGCAACCCAAAAAAATCGGAAGATACCACTAAGACTTTAAAGCAAGCCTTGGGTGAAAACATCGATATATTAAACATACAAATGGATTTAGCAGAACAGGCTTCCGTAAGAAAAGCAGCTGCCGAAATCATTGAAAAAGTGTCTAGCATTGATGCATTGATTTGTAACGCGGCTATTGCTCAAGTGCCTAGTCGAAAACTTACAGTTGATGGTTTTGAAAGTCAACTTGGGGTCAATCACTATGGTCATTTTACTTTACAAGGCATGCTCTTTCCATTGATTGAAAAGTCTAAAGGAAGAATTGTAACCGTTGGTAGTATGGGCTACGACATGGGACTTAAAACCATTAAGTTTGATGATATCCACTGGGAAAAAGATTATACAGCCAATAATGCTTATAGTCAAAGTAAATTAGCACAGATCATGTCTATTTATGAATTACAAGATAGATTGAAAAGAGCTAAAAAAACAGAAGTAAAAGCCTATGCTTGTCATCCCGGTTCATCAAGAACATCCTTAATCACTACAAGCGGTAGTTTAATGATGCGATTTATTTTTGGTCTTATGAAATTGTCGCCTTTGACCCAATCCGCAGAAAAAGGTGCTTACCCTCAATTGATGTGTGCTACAGAAAAAGACTTAGACCAAAGTGGCTTTTATGGTCCTACAGGTAGAAGCAACTGGGTGGGGCCCGTTGGAGCACATCCAATAAAACCTCACGCAAAGGATCAAGCCATTGCCAAACGATTGTGGGAAGTTTCAGAAAAAGCAACGGGTTTAAAGTGGAATATTTAAATTAAAATCTAAAGACATGGATATTTTAAAAGCAGCAACCGATTGGGCAAAAGCCGAACTTTTTTCAACCCCATTTTTCATTCTTTTCGGTGTTCTATTTATCTTGGCGAGCATCGGTTTTTGGCAATTCGGAAAAACGGAAATGGCTAGAGCATACATCATGTCGACCTTGGTCGCAGGTGTCTTACTTATGATCATTGGTATAGGATTATTTTTGACCAATAAAACAAGACTAGCTCAATTTCCTATTGCTTACGAACAAGATGCATCTGCTTTTGTAGAGTCAGAACTTGTCCGTGCCGAAGGAACCTTAAAAGAATATAAGCAGATTGTATTTACGGCAATCCCATTAATTATTATCGCCTGTGCTATTGGCATTATGTTTTTAAATTCACCGACTTGGCGAGCGCGTTTGATTACAATTATTGCTATGCTCGTGGTCATCTTGCTGATTGACGGCACCGCCTATTCTAGAATCGATGCCTATAATCAACAATTGGAATTCGTAAAAAAAGACTTGAAAAACTAAGCGATTCTTATGCAACATTTCAAAACACTTTCAGCGTATTTAGAGTATATAGAATTACCTCCTCCAGAGCATCCTATGCTAAGCGTCTTGCTAGCGACAGGAGCTCATTTTCTTCCTTGTCCAAAAGAAAGTTCACCGCCAATTTCCAATGATTGTTATTCGATTAGTCTAAAGAAAAAGGTCAAAGGAAACTTAAATTATGGACGAACAAAATATGATTTCACGAATGGCGCATTAATTTTCATTGCACCAAGGCAAGTTTTACAATGGGATAGCAGTGTCGTTTTTGAACAAAAAGGTTTTTCAATAAACTTCCATGAAGACTTTCTCAAAGGCACCGAATTGGCTACGCAAATAAAGAAATATGGATTCTTTTCCTACACGGTAAATGAAGCATTACATCTTTCTCCAAAAGAAGAAAAACAGATCGAGTCTATTGTAAAAAATATCGAAATAGAATATCACAACAACCAAGATGCATTTAGTAAAGAAATTATCATTTCACAATTGAGCACCCTTTTAAAATACGCCAATCGTTTTTATGAAAGACAATTTTTAAATCGAAAAGAATTATCCAATAATCTACTAAACCAATTTAACCAACAATTAGATGCCTATTTCGAATCTGGACAACTCCAAGAAAAAGGCGTTCCGAGTATAGAACAATTAGCGCAAAAGATGGCGGTTTCACAACGCTACCTTAGCGATACCCTAAAAAAAGAAACGGGCCACACTACAACCGAAAATCTGCATTTGTATTTGATCGATGAAGCCAAGAATATTTTATTAGAACCCAATAATAGTATTTCTGAAGTCGCCTATAAATTAGGATTTGAATATCCACAATATTTTTCAAGATTATTCAAAAAAAAGGTAGGAATAAGTCCAACCGAATATCGAGAAAAATTTAAAATGAACTAACTAATCAAAATGTGCTTTTGGGCAATTTAGAAACTCTACCCTATAGACAGTATCCTTCTTTTAAAACCCCTTACAAAGAATAAGGCCAGTCCTGATATTTCTTCCCCACACTCCTACCCTATAGATTTAGCAACATTCGAATTGCGAAAATACATACTGTTTAGTGATCTTCAGATATAATTTATATTTTTAAGGAAATGTTTGAAATATAACAATAGTCATTCATTTGTTGACAATGTTTATAAGCACTACAATCTAACACTAAACATAAATTATTTTCAATAAAAAATGATAAATGAAAATATTTGAACTTTCAGAGCAAC
>JAHDCJ010000112.1:7382-17713 GCA_020629935.1 Saprospiraceae bacterium
TAAATTATTTTCAATAAAAAATGATAAATGAAAATATTTGAACTTTCAGAGCAACCTAATCAACTAGAAGAAGCAATTCAATTCTTTTGGAAATGTTGGGGTAATGATTCTAATTTAAACTTTTACGATGATTGTATAAGGAATTCCCTTGACAAAAAAAATGCCATCCCAAAATTCTATATTGGAATAGAATCAGAACAAATCGTAGGCACATACGCTTTAATTATCAATGATTTAAAAAATTCCTGTACTATTGACCTAAAGTAGTACTAATTTCGTACTTTTATAATCCGAAAGGTGTAAACCTATTTCAGGACAAGGCGACATCTATTCTCCTATTTTGATCAAACAATATTATACTATGAAAAAAATTATTATTACACTCTTTGTGTTTAATATTTTATGCAATTACTTAGCCTTCTCTCAATCATACAAAGAGGATTTTGTAATACAGGAATCTTCAGATTTATTTCAAAGCTCAATATATCCTGCTAATTATGAGAATTTTTCAAATGTAACTAACGGGACAAAAATATATGAAGGAGGTCCCGAACTAATCATTGTTAAAGAATACCAAGATCATTATGTGGGAAAGGTAAAGTCAAGAAAGCATATTGGCTTTTCTTTCTATTCTCGAGATACCAAAAAAAAGATTTACTTTAATAAACTAGACCAAACAGCGTATGGGTATATATTAAAAAATTCAGCCGCACCAAGAGAGTCTATTAAGTTCATGGTTGACGAAAAAAAACAACTTTACGCCATCGTTTGTGATATGGTATTAGATAAAAAAAGGTATATCTATGCATTTTATCTTGGTGAAAAACCTTTGAAAAGTAATGCTCAATTCTTATGTACAACTTTAAATGAGATTAGTGACAAGAACGAAAAGACTGAACTTACTAAGCAATATATCAGATGTAAAGATTTAATAAAGCAAAAAAATTATAAAGATGCTTTTTCTTTTTGGGTTGACTTATACGAGCATTGTCCTAAAGGCAACAATAAAATCGATGTTTTCCATTGGGGAATAAGTATATATCACGATAAGTACAAAAATGCGAGTAACCTGGAAGAAAAAAATAGAATCTTTGAAAAAATGGAATCTTTAACTGCTCATATTTCACATTGCTTTCCTTCTTACACAAAATATTATCAAGACTTTCTAACTACCGTAAAAGATGGGAAAGAAGGACAAAAAGAAACACTTTGCCAATGTAAACTTACCTACCTTTACGCAAATGAGAGCAGCTTTAGACCTCCTATTTTTATCAAGTTTAAGAAAGAAAATTATCCTATTGATGGTAGTTTTTTAATTGACAGAGAAAACGACTTTTACGTCTTTGAAAACGAAGACCATTTTAAATTCTCTGGGCTTGTATTTGTTGAAATATTTACTCGGCATGCAGGTAATGAAAAATTGATGGGGAGAATTTCATTAAATTGTAATAACAAATTGAAAGGCGAACAAAAAGTTAATTTTAGTGATAAAAATTATGATAAAAATGGCCGTTTAGATTCGAAATCTTCATCTTATGATTTTTATTTTGAGCCTATAGACTGCAACGAATAATTTCTACCTAAAACGTATGCTTAGCCGCACACAAAAAAAGAGTGCAAGAGAAAAATTCTCTTACACTCTTTCATCAGCTCCCTATGTCTATAAAGAGCGTTTGTTTAAAATTAATTGCGATTACCTATCGTCTTCTTTATACTCCATATGCGCTTGGGCTTCATTGCTCGCAAACGTACGATGAGAGTTAAATCCCACCATATTACGCGAAGTACTCGGCGAAGAAATATTAGAAAAACGCTCGGCTCTTTTTCTGAAAAACTGATCAAATCGAGCACTTAATCCCATCCAAAACATGTAAAGGATCGACTGATTTTTTTCTTCTTCTTCGTAGGTAACTTCTATACCTGAGCCTCGGCGATATACCTCTACACTTACAATACAAATGAAGGCAAGAATCACACTAAAACCAACAAAAAAGGAAAATAAAGAACCCCAAAAATTAGCTTTCTTAGATTGGTGTCCATGTACTTTAATCAAAGCCGCTTCACCTTTCTGAATCGCATCATTCATTCGACCGCGTTCGGCCACAATGGCTTGATCTCTCCTCGACTGTGCCTTAGCCAAAAGATCTGCATGATCTTCTTGGATCTTTACCACGCTAGCCGTCTTTTCTGTTTCTAGAGCATTCCCCTTTTTAACATACTTATCGGCCTGACTTTTCGCCCATTTTTCGCCGCTCTTGTACTTTCTCAAATACTGTTTCACTTTGATTTCAGTAGCCTCAATACGTGCTTCGTACTGATCGTTAATACTCGCGATACGATCTTTATAATTCGCATCTAAACGATTAACATCCTTTTCATACTGACTCGTAATTTCCACTTTGTTTGTTCGAAATTCACTTTTTAAATCCGAATGATCAAAATTTGGAATCGTCGGTACATTCGATACAAAAGCATGATGGATTCCATTCGTCGATAGATTAAAAGAAAGCACACCCATACCAATCGTAACGGTGGTGACAATCGCAAACAAAGCAATGTACCATGCATTTTTCAATCGTTTCCAAATGATGGCTCTCGTCAACACTTGCAAAAATTTTCTTCCGCCCAATTCCAATATGGCAATAACCAAAATCATCGCTAAAATAGAGATTAGAATAGAAACAAATTTTGAAGTCCCCGCCATTTCACTTTGTGTGATAAACCAAACGGTGATAGCTTCAGTCAATGCACTGATGACTTGTGCCACTCTACCAATGATTTCAATACTAGGAGCAATGGGACGAAACAGATTATAAAAATCGGAATTGGTTGCCCGCGTCTCTCTAGATTTTAATTTTACGTTTTTTTTCATAAAAATAGATTTTAGAATCTATAGATGATTAGTCTATAATTCAAGTAAAAAAATCTTGAGGCAAAACAATAATGCTTCACTTCAAATGATCGCTGTAAAAAACGTTGGTAAACTCAATCGAAAACGTAGCTGAATAGCTAAAAAATGGAAAACTCCAGACAGGAAAAAATTACTACCTAAAAAACACTTAATACACTATTTATACGCAAAAGCATATAAAAGTCACTTTTTCATCTCCTTCTAGTGTTATAAATAGTCCTTCACCCACACAAAACACATAACACAAAATACTAACAATCAATACATTATCACAAAAAAGTATTCCCCAAAAATTCATACAAATTTTATCAAAAAAATAAAATCCCCTCAAAACACCATCTCTACTTTCTCCCCTAAACCCCTAATTATCCTATGCATCCCTCAATCCTACAAATCCCAATTCAGACAAAAAAACCTCTCCCCAATATCCCATCAACTTACTACTCTTTCCACCAGAAAGACAATGATTAGTGATTAATTACTTATCCTTACCAAAGGAACTTTTCTCCCTCCTATTTCATTAGTACATATAAATAACCCAACGCAAAATACACGCGTAATAGAAAACACAAATCAACTCAACGAATCTAAACGAATCCTTTAGATGACAATCCCCCTCAACAAAAACTGAACCCAATGAAAGTTATCAAAACCCAAAGTATCACCATAAACACAGAAGAACAAATTTCAACTACCACCCTATCCGCTGCGGATGAATTAATCCTTCTACTAAGTTCTGGAAATGTCTTTCGCTTTCATATAGACGAACAAAAAGAACAACATTTATTTTCTGTAAACAATAGCTTTCAATATACAGATGGAGGCTTTGACATCAACGCACCCACCACCATTTATACCTTAGACGACATCGTAGTCATCGTCAACGATTATAAGCGGCATGGATTTGTGCATTATCCCGAAAAGTACCAAGCGCTTCATTTATGGCGAGAAGATTATCATGCAGATATCTCCCGTTTTCCTATCGCATTATTTAAAAACGAAAAGGGCATTCCGCATTTAATCTATAGCGCCGCTTGGAATCACCTTCAAGTAATGAATCTAGATAGCCGACAAATACTAACTGCCGCCAAATCGTTGATTGAAGAAAATGCCGAAGAAGACCACATCAAATTTTATCAAAAATATAAAGAGGACAATAAACTGGCTTGGCCAAGTCCTTATGACTATTTCTTTGGACAACTAGCAATGGCTCCTGGCAATAAACATTTCCTAAGTACAGGATGGGCTTGGGGCTCTTGCGATGCCTACAATATTTATGAGGTCGATCACTTTATTCAAAATCCACGAATTTCAGACATACCGATTGGAGGATGGGAACACGACAATCGAGCAGCTTGTTGGATCGATCATAAAACGGTGGTCGTATGTTATAATCCATTGGTAGAAGATGAGGAAAATGCCACTACAGATTCCCCACAAGAACTTCATTTTTACGTAATGCATGGCAAGGAAACAAGCCTTGAAAAAAAAGTAAAAGTGCTGGGTATAGATCTCGTAAAGTCAACCATTCATTTCAATAAAGAGCTAAACAGCCTTATCCTTTTTTCAAAAACCGAAGGGGTCGCTCTAGTATCATTAACGGGCGAAATACAATTTCAAGACAAGAATATGAACGTAGATAGTTATCATCCAGCGTTAAATTCTTTCCTACATACCAACAATAAAACGATCGATATTTATCAAATAAAAATAGAATAATCTATACCTTGATCAAACCTACTTTTCTACCCAACCCTTATCCATCAAATATTTTGGGGCCGCCATTTCGCTGCGCTACATGTCACTACGTTACAGGGCTCACTATTCGTTCGGCTAGCCTTTCCTAAAGTCAAGGCTATCTGCTCCTTCGTCGCCCCCTTCCACATCGTTCGTCCAAATGCAGTCTTTAAGACCATCAGGAACAAAACGTATAAAATCAAACATTCAACCCATACTTTTTATCAAATTGAGATCATAATATAATTGATTAGCACCAATTAAAAGCTTAGGTTTGTAAGCTGAAACAACTTCGTTCCAATAATTAAATAAAAAAATGAAAGAATTGACATTTAAACTGAGACCAACCGATGAATTTATTGAGTTAATCAAATTATTGAAACTAAAAAACATAGCTCAAAGTGGAGGGCACGCTAAAAAAATAGTAGAAGAAGGAAAGGTTAACGTAAATGGAGTTCAAGAATTTAGAAAAGGCAATAAATTAAGACCTGGAGATGTAATAGAAGTGGATGATTACAAAATAACTATTGCTTAAAAATTTACTGCTTCATTGTTAAATGAAGCATCGATAAATATAGTTTCTTAAAAAATTGAAAATTATGTTTTGGAAAAAAAAGCCTAAATACCAAACCCCACAAATAACAGATCAAAACTTTAATGAATGGGTCGTAAATTCGGAAACACCTGTATTAATCGACTTTTATGCCGATTGGTGTGGACCTTGCAAAATATTGGGACCTATCATCGATGAATTATCTCAAGAATACGAAGGGAAAGCATTGGTAGCAAAAGTCAATACAGAAATCAATCCGATGCTCAACCAACATTTCAAAATAAAATCAATTCCCACCATTATGTTTTTTAATAAAGGACAATTGGTCGAACGCTTTCAAGGACTCATTCCTAAACCTAACCTTGAAGAAATTTTAGACGCATATATTGACGAAAACAATGGGATTAATCCTGAAGTTTTTGAATAAACAAATCTACTTTAAGTACTAAGACAAAATCACTTATTTTTTCCATAAAATTCAGGGATTGTCAAAAGTACAAGTACCTTTGTTCCAAATATTAACATTATGAATACATTTGCTGAATTAGGGATAAGTAAAGCTTATATAAAAGCGCTACAAGAACTTCACATTGTAAATCCAACCGAAATTCAAGAAGAAGTAATACCTAAGCTTTTAAATACAAAAACAGATTTAATTGGTTTAGCTCAAACAGGAACAGGCAAAACCGCAGCTTTTGGATTACCGATTTTATACACTATTAATCCAGATAAAACCGAAGTGCAAGGCTTAATTATTGCTCCAACTCGTGAGCTAGTACAACAAATAAAAAAGCAACTCTTCAAATTTACCAAATACAGCGAAAAGAAGATTTTCGTAGAAGGCGTCTATGGCGGTGAGCGAATCGAACGACAAATGAAAGCCTTAAAAAGACCTACACATATTGTAGTCGCTACCCCAGGCCGTTTGATTGATTTACTCGAACGAAAAGCCGTTGATATTGCTAATGTCAAAACCCTAGTCCTTGACGAAGCAGATGAAATGCTAAGCATGGGGTTTAAAACGGACTTGAATAAAATTCTAAAACACAATACGGCTAAACGAAATACTTGGTTGTTTTCGGCCACCATGCCCAATGAAATCAAACGGATTATTAAGACCTATATGTCTCCAAATGCCATTCGAATTGAAGTCAATAAGAATGCTTTAGTCAACAAAAATATTTCTCATCATTATATTAATACTCGTATTCAAGATAAAACCAATGTCATTGCACGGTTGCTTCAATCAAGGCAAGGAGAGCGAGGTATTATATTTTGTAGAACAAAGGCAGGAACAAAAAAATTGGCTACAGAATTACAAAAGGAAGGTTTTGTAGTCGGTACCTTAGAAGGCGATATGAAACAAAAAGAACGCGATAAAGTAATGCGCGCCTTTAAAAACGAAAGCCTACAAGTTTTAGTCTCTACCGATGTGTCGGCAAGAGGTATAGATGTCAACAATCTTACTTTTGTATTGCATCATCAATTACCCGAACATCTAGATTATTACACGCATAGAAGTGGACGAACTGCCCGAGCAGGTAAAACGGGTCAATCCATCGCATTGATTATTGGTGGTGAAATGCAAAAGGTAATGGCCGTCCAAAAAGCGCTCGGTATCAAATTTAAAGAAATGAATATTTGATCGATCGGTACCAAATCAATTAGCGGGTTTATCGTCGCGCTATAAACCAATAGTCATATTTTCCATAAAAAATAATTTCATTTTACTGGATAGTATAATACCTAAAGACATGGTTCAAAGGATAATCACTAAAGAAATCATAGCTAAAAATGGAAAAGATAAAGTTAAATTCTATGGTTTTAAAATTGGTCAATTAGCGATCAAAGAAAGTGCCATGCACGCTCCAAAACCAGGCTTAATAAGTACAGTACTTTCTTTTAAGGATAAAACCTTTGGCGAATGGCTACCCGTTTGGGTATGGCTTATAGTACACCCAGAAGGCATCTTTTTGATTGACACTGGACTTTCCTCAGAAGTTAAACAAGCAGGATATTTTAAACCGCTGGATTTTATTTCAAGGTACTATTTTGAAAAACAAATGAAGTTTGAAATAAAAAGAGAAGAAGAGTTAGATTATATGCTTCAAAAGATTGGGATAGCATCCAACCAAATTGATAAAACCATATTAACACACCTACATATTGATCATACTGGAGGAATGAAACATCTACTTCAGGTTCCTATACTTGTTTACGAAAAAGAATGGAAAACACAAGATGGTGCATTCCCCAAATTGTTTCCTCAAAACATCCATATTCAACCCGTAAAACTAGAAGAAAGCTTTGAGTTATTTGAGCACGCTCATTATCTAACAAAAGGAAAAGATTTAGTAATGATCTCTACGCCTGGCCATACCCGAGGCCATGTATCTATTGCGCTCTTAGGCAATAAAAACAAAATATATCTATTTGGAGGAGATGTTACTTATACACAAAACAGACTGTATGATAACACATTTTCAGCGACTATAAAAGACCATAAAGACAATAAAAAAAGTTGCGAAAACATCTTAGCCCTAGCTAAAAAATTCAATATCATATTCCTTCCTACCCATGATATGGGGAATATAGATAGATTAAAAAATGAAGAAGAAATAAAGATCGATAATAATAAGGAATAAAATCCTTTTTAAACAAAGCATTCTTTCTTTTAACAGCATCCAATCCATAGAATTCCAGATCTAAATTTAATTCTAGACGAATAGAAAAAACATTTTTGATCCATCCAAAATGTTAATTAAATCCTATAATAGGATTTAGAATAGAGATTTTATTTCAAAAAACATAACTTCACAAGTAACTTTCATCCTAACTATTTTTAATGCATCATTGATGTCTTTCAATAGCTACGCTACACATTGAATACATAAGCTTTGAGCATTAATATTAATTTTAAATTTTAGCAACATGAACCTAAACTTCATCTATCTATCCCTACTTATCTTATTGCCGATCATAGGAAATACTCAAGTAGAATTTAATTCGAAAATTGAACAAAAAATGGATTCGCTTTTCTTAGAATATCAAGGAGAAGCAGGCGCTGCGGCGGTGGTCGTTCATAAAGGTAAAGTATTATATCAAAAAGGATTTGGATTGGCTAATTTAGAAAATAATATTCCAATTACTCCTCAAACCGTATTTGAAACGGGAGCCGTAGCCATGCACGTCACAGCTACTGCCATTTTATTATTGGAAAATGAAGGTAAACTTTCCTTGGATGATCCTATACAAAAACACCTCACTACTTTTCCCAAATATAAAAAAGGGGAAGTTACCATTCGACACTGTTTTCATCATTCCAGTGGATTACGAGATTATTTAGACCTTATTAAAATGACTGGAAGAAGTCAGCACATGACTTTTGACAATAAAGCAGCTCATGAGCTTTTACAAAAACAAAAAGAATTGACTATTGTCCCTGGATCGGATTATCGATATTCGCATTCGAATTATTTAGTTTTAGCACTTATTGTAGAACAAATAAGTGGTCAATCAATAGCAGACTTTGCTAAGGAAAAAATATTTACTCCATTGGGAATGAACAACACGTTTTACTACCAAGATCGAGAAAAGGTAATCAAAAATAGAGCATTATTATATGCCAAAGAAAACGAAGAAATCAAGTTAAAACAGAACTATTATTTTACAGCTTGTGGTGATGGTCGATTGTATTCCACCGCAGAAGATATGGCCAAATGGATGGCCAATTTTAGTTCAAGTAAAATTGGAGGAGATAAAAAATTCATGGAAAAACTTTTTACGCGCGGAATCTTAAATAATGGAGAAGAAATGTCGTATGCGCTTGGTTTAGAATATGCCGATGTAAATGGACATAATGTGCTTGGACATAGTGGTTGGTTCGGTGGGGCAACAGCCATGATTTTACATACTCCAGAAGAAGAACTTTCTGTGATTGCCATGGGAAATAATAAAGATAAAGGGGCAATTGGTAAAGCCGTGCGAATGAATAGAATGATGCTAATAGATAAGACTACAGCCGTTAAAAAAGATAAAACAGAGACTACCATTTCGAAAGTAAAAATGTCGAAAAAAGTGAAAAATAAATTCTGCGGTTCCTATTTTAGTTATGCAATCGGCTATGCTCGAAAAATATACATGAAAGAAGGCGACTTGTTTTTCCATGATGGCGAGCACGAAGACGCACTACTCCAACCTATTGGAAAAAATGAATTTAGGAAGATGAGTGGAAATAATAGAATCACTGTTAAATTTGGAGAAGAAAATAATGAAAAAGCTATGTATCTTCGATATGGCCAACGACCTCCAATGACCCTTCTCGAATTTCAACCTGTCAACCTTACTGCTGAAGAACTAAACCGATTTACTGGAAAATATCATTCTGAAGAATTGGATGTCATCTACGATTTGAAAATTGAGGATAAGAAATTGAGTGTGTTTTTAGGAGAAAAACAGATTGTACAATACGACCCTTTGATGGAAGATTTATTTAATTCTGCGCATGATGGATATCTTCAATTTGAAAAAAATAAAAACGGAACCATTCGTAAATTCACAATAAATGATTATTCTTTGGGAAGAATGAGTTTTTTCAAAAAATAAAAATTCAACTCTAAAGACAGAGCTTACCCAATAAAAAAGATGCATATGAATTTAAATCAGGTTACTGTTCCCTCTTTAGACTTATCAAAATCAATCCCGTTTTACGAAAAATTAGGCTTGAAATTAATCGTAAAGGCTTTGCCCCATTATGCTAGATTTGAGTGTCCTAATGGCAGCTCGACCTTTTCATTGCACCAAACAGAAAAATTACCCAAAGGAGAAGGAATATCGATTTATTTCGAATGCGACCATCTAGATGAAAAAGTTCAAGAGTTAAAACAACAAGGAATTTCATTTGAATTAGCACCTACAGATCAACCTTGGTTGTGGCGAGAAGCAAGATTAAAAGATTTGGATGGGAATCAATTAATTCTATTTTATGCTGGAGAAAATCGACTAAATCCACCTTGGAGAATTGACAATACATAGGAATGAATGAGTTTCCCTTACTTGCAGCGATTGCATTGGTTGTTATCTTTATCGCCTTATTTTTTGCCTTTTTTTTATTTACGGTAAAGACGGAAA
>JAHDCJ010000113.1:0-4056 GCA_020629935.1 Saprospiraceae bacterium
CTATATTTACCCAAACAAAACATCCTATTTGTGATCCATTTTATTTTAAATAATGAACCTATTCAAACGGAACTTTCTAGCGGAATTACGCTGCTCGATTTTATCCGTTATCATCAACATCTTAAAGGAACAAAAATCGGTTGTCGAGAAGGCGATTGTGGGGCTTGTACCATCCTTGTCGGTACGCTTGGAAATAACCAAATGAAATACCGATCTATGACTTCCTGTTTGATGCCTTTAGCCAATGCGAATGGCAAACATATCGTCACCGTAGAAGGAATTAATGTGCAAGATTTATCTCCTGTTCAACAAGCCGTCGTTGAAGAAGGAGGTACCCAATGTGGCTTTTGTACCGTCGGTTTTATTGTTTCCCTGACTGGTTATTGTATGGACAATCAAACGGCCAATTACCCAAATGCGATTAAAGCAATTGATGGAAATATTTGTCGTTGTACAGGCTATAAATCCCTAGAACGCGCCTGCCAACATATCGTAAAGGACCTCCAAGACAAACCTGAAGAAAATCATATGGATTGGTTGGTCAAACAAGGTTTTTTGCCCACATACTTTAAAAACATACCTGATCAACTCGAATCCCTGCATCAAAACATTTTGTTTGATGTCAAACCATTGAAAAAACAAGGTTCTTTGCCTGTAGGTGGGGGAACGGACCTTTATGTTCAACGTCCTGAAGAAATGATTTATTTTGATACGGTTAACCTATTTGATAATCAGGAATTTAAATCTATTGACTTGGTAGATGACTTTATCTATATTGGAGCAGAAGTTACGGCTACAGATTTAGCAGAATCCGATCTCTTAAAAACATACCTTCCTAATCTCGAAAATGATATGAAATGGGTGTCATCCACACCTATTCGAAACATGGGAACGCTAGCAGGAAATTTAGTCAATGCATCACCTATTGGTGACTTAACAATTTATTTTTTAGCCTTAAATGCAGATCTTATTTTGCTAGAAAATGAAACAGAACGAATCATCGCACTCAACGATTTTTATTTAGGCTATAAACAAAAAGACCTTAAAGAAAATGAATGGGTGAAAGGCATCCGATTTCAATTGCCCAATGAGCCTATGATGTTTAATTTTGAAAAAGTATGCAAAAGAGAATTCTTAGATATCGCCTCCGTAAATACCGCGATTTCTTTGGTACTTGAAAATGACCAAATTAAATCCGCACATGTGGCAGCTGGAGGTGTAAATCCTATCCCTTGTTACCTCCAAAAAACAAGCGCCTTTTTGATTGGTAAATCCCTCGAAAAGGAGGTCGTTATTGAAGCCGCTAAAATCATGGATTCAGAGATCGCTCCCATCTCAGATGCTAGAGGATCAGAAGCCTATAAACGGCTGCTACTTCGACAATTATTTTATGGCCATTTTCTTAACTTATTTCCATCTATCTTTTCTTTAAAATCTTTGGTATGAAAGAAGAACAAAAGCAATCAAGCCTTGGGGTAAATCCTTCTTTTATTCCAAGTAAAAAAAATATAGATTCCCATAGTCATGTACGTGGAGAATCCGTTTATGTCGATGATATTCCCGTTCGAGAAGGTACATTGCATGCCGCTATTTTTTCTTCTCCTATCGCCCACGGCAAAATAAAATCTTTAAACCTAGAGAAAGCCAAAGCTTATCCAAAGGTGAAATTTATTCTTACTCACAAAGATATTCCAGGAGAAAATGAAATTGGAGGTATTGTACAAGATGAACCTTTATTAGCCATCGATGAAGTCCACTTTCAAGGTAATCCTATCGCTATGGTTTTGGCAGAAACAGAATTGGCTGCTAGGGAAGCACTCCATTTAATCGAAGTGGAAATCGAACCTTTGCCCATTGTAGTTGATCCCAGAGAAGCCTTCGAAAAAGGAATGCTTCATATTCCTTCAAGAAGTTTTAATCTAGGTAATACAAAAACAAATTGGGAAAATTGTGCCTACGTTTTTGAAGGGGAAGCAGATACGGCTGGACAAGAACATTTATACCTCGAAACGCAAGGGGCTTATGCTTATCCTGTAGAAAATGGCCATATCTATATCGCTTCTTCTACTCAAGGACCCACGGCCGTTCAACGCACCGCCGCTAAAGTATTGGGAATACCAATGCATAAAATCGAAGTCGATGTCCTTCGTCTCGGTGGAGGCTTTGGAGGAAAAGAGGATCAAGCCACCGCATGGGGTGTTTTTGCCGCTTTAGGTGCGCAAGTAACCCATAAACCAGTAAAGGTCATTCTACATCGAATGGACGATATGAAAATGACAGGGAAACGAAATCCATATCGTTCTAATTATAAAATTGGTCTTGATGAAAATTTGAAAATCATCGCTTATGAAGCGACCTATTTTCAAAATGCTGGCGCCGCAACAGATTTATCGCCAGCTATAATGGAACGTACATTATTTCATGGAACCAATAGTTATTTCATTCCCAATGTACATATTACCGCGCATTGTTGTAAAACACATCTTCCCCCTAATACAGCCTTTAGAGGCTTTGGAGGACCACAAGGTATGTTCGTCATTGAAGCAGCTATTGTTAAAGCCGCTCATGAAATAGGAGTTGATCCGTTTAAAATCCAAGAAGCTAATCTTTTAAAAAATAAAGATGTGTTTTCCTACGGTCAAATCGTAGATCAGTGTGAAGCAAAATCGACTTGGGAGGCCCTTAAAATTTCTCATGATTTTGAAAAAACGAAAAGGGAGATACTTGCTTTTAATGCGGAAAATGAACAATTCAAAAAGGGAATGGCTATTATGCCCATTTGTTTTGGTATTTCATTTACCAATACGCCTATGAATCAAGCTAGGGCATTAGTTCATGTATATCAAGATGGTAGTATTGGAGTAAGTACCGCTGCGGTAGAAATGGGACAAGGAGTGAATACCAAGATGGTTCAAGTAGCGGCCCAAGCTTTTTCCATAAATGCAGACCGAATAAAGATAGAATCTACCAACACCACCCGAGTAGCCAATACTTCACCTTCTGCGGCGAGTTCTACCGCCGATTTGAATGGCAAAGCCTTATGGATTGCCTGTAATAAAATTTTGGCTCGATTTCATCAAGCCGCTAGAGAAACCTTAAATTTGGATAAGGATGCACTTATTGAAATTAAAGAAGAACAAGTATTTGCTAATAATAAACCCACAGATATTCATTGGGAAGCATTGGTACAAATTGCCTTCCTAAAACGAATGAACTTAAGTGAAAGTGGACATTATAGCACGCCTAAGATTCATTTTGATAAGGCTAAAGAAAAAGGCCATCCTTTTGCTTATCATGTGTATGGAACTGCATTATTTGAAGTAACCTTAGATTGTTTAAGAGGACGATATCAATTCGACGCCGTAAAAATTGTACACGATTTTGGAACCAGCATGAATCGTATTATTGACCTCGGACAAACCGAAGGCGGATTAGTCCAAGGCATCGGTTGGATGACTATGGAAGAATTGAAATACAATGAAGAAGGCCGTTTATTGTCCAATGCTTTATCAACCTATAAGATTCCAGACATTTATTCTGTACCAAAAGATATCGAAGTCAATTTCCTAAACACCGATGGAAATGACATGGCCATTTTTAAATCAAAAGCCGTAGGAGAACCGCCCTTACTTTATGGCATTGGTGCTTATTTTGCCCTTGTGGATGCCATCCGAGCCTTCAATCCAAACTTTGATCCCACTTGTTATTTTGCCCCCATGACTCCAGAAAAAGCCCTCATGGCACTATACAATAATAAATAAAACTAATTAAACACTAAATCGATTACCAAAAGGTAATCGTCGAAAAGAAGGATTGACCTTAGCATGATTAGGAAATTAGCATAATAAAATCGTTAAAAAAAGAAAACTGTCTGAGCGCAGCGAGTTTTTTCTTTTTAGATTTTATTATGCTAATTTCCGTTAAGATCATGCGAAAGTCTTGATTTTTGGTTCTTTTCATCAAGGAAAAGAACAAATAAAAAACAAAAAACAAAACCCTAAGACCTAGATAAACTTCCTTTAATTACTCCAAACGGATCATCCGTAACTACAAAAA
>JAHDCJ010000113.1:4156-17451 GCA_020629935.1 Saprospiraceae bacterium
GACCTAGATAAACTTCCTTTAATTACTCCAAACGGATCATCCGTAACTACAAAAACTTCATTCTCATTGGCTAAATCAAAAACATCTAAATTCACAAGAATATGATGTTTATTAGGCATGTCTAAATCGATATTAGATACCGCAGGAAGCGCTTCTAATACAGATTTTCCCATATCATATAAGGTATGTTGAACAGATAAACTCTTATGATTTGCAAAAGTAGTTAATAAGGTTTGTTGGATTAAATCTCTGGCTAAGGCATAATCTACTTCTAAGCTACTATAAGCCCACTCAGTCGTAAGACTAGTAGCAAAAACACGGTCATCCGTATCTTTTAGCGTGGTATATTGATCCCGCTTAAAATTAGAAAATCCAGAATCGGTGGTTTTTAAGATTAATAAATCTCCAAGCCCAGCGAAAACATGAGTCTCCTTACGATTCATTTCAATTCGTGCGGTCCATTTTTCGTTACCTCCGCGTTGGTAAGCATGCGGATGAAGATTCCCATCAGCCAAAGGAATTCTTGTCCATTGCTTTTGACTCAAATTGATGGTTACATGATCAATCTGTGGATTCCCATCTAAAAAATGCTTAGCAAGTGCTAAACCATAATTTTCAATCGAATCAATAGGATGTTTTTTAGCTAAAGCAAAAATGGTATTCTTCTGCGTATCTGTGGGCAAGACTTGTGAATTATCACCCGTGGTATGTGCTTTTTCAAAATCTCCTTCAAATAAAGTTTCTACATCAATTTCTTTGATTTCGTGGTAGTCTTGATGCTTGGTAACTTTCATTACCCGAACAGCTGCTTTTCCATAACTACTCTTTGATAATTTAATTGGCATATTTTTTTTTCCTCAATTTGGTGAATTTTTGGGAATTCCCCGAATAATTCTTATCCTGCTTTAAATTTTTTTAATGGCAGAAATAGTAATGTATAGTTCTAGAGTTTGGATTGAAAACAGCTTTCAACCTGCAACTCTTTTTATTTCCGAAGGTAAAATAGAAAAAATAGAAAAAGGGAAATCCTTAAATATTCCTGATTTAATCGATTATCATCCACTTGTAATTATGCCTGGAGTAATTGATGTGCATGTACATATTAATGAACCAGGAAGAACAGAATGGGAAGGGTTTTCTACGGCTACAAAAGCAGCCGCGGCTGGAGGAACTACCACTTTAGTAGATATGCCTTTAAATTCGAGTCCTGTAACAATTAATCAAAAAGCATTTGATCAAAAAATAAAAGCAAGCCAAGATAAATTGCAAGTGAATGTAGGGTTTTGGGGTGGTTTAGTACCCGACAATGCAAATGATTTAGAGGAAATATTGGCCACGGGCGTGTTGGGTATGAAAGCATTTTTAACCCATTCAGGAATTGATGAATTTCCCAATGTCAACTTAGAAGATTTAGAAAAAGCAATGCCTAAAATTGCAGAAGCTAATATTCCATTATTGGCTCATTGTGAAATAGATAGTGAACATCAAGCCTTATTGGATTTTGAAAACCATCCAAAGAGTTATGCCCATTTTCTAGCTTCTAGACCTAAATCTTGGGAGAATGATGCAGTACGCTTAATGATCAAATTGTGTGAAAAACATCATTGTCCAGTCCATATTGTTCATTTGTCTTCCGCCGATGTGTTAGAAGATATTCGTGTGGCCAAAAGCAAAGGTTTACCATTGACCGTAGAAACTTGTCCGCAGTATCTGTATTTTAATGCGGAAACCATTCCTGATGCAGATTGTCGTTTTAAATGTGCCCCACCAATCCGTGAAAAATCAAATAATGAACAACTTTGGGAGGCATTAAAAACAGGGATCATAGATTTTGTAGCTACCGATCATTCTCCTGCACCTCCACATCTTAAGGAAATGAACTCTGGGAATTTATTCAAAGCTTGGGGAGGGATTTCGAGCCTACAATTATTATTGCCTATTGTTTGGTCAAAAGCAAAACATGAAAATACTGCGCTGGAGCAAGTCATTCCTTGGTTAACCGAAAAGCCTGCTCAATTTTTGAATTTGCAACATAGGAAAGGCAAGATTTTGGAAGGGTATGATGCGGATCTTGTCGTTTGGCATCCCGAACAATACGATCTAATCGAAGAAAAAGATGTATACCATAAACATAAAATTTGTCCGTACATTGGAGAAACATTATTTGGAAAAATTTATGCTACATTTGTCAATGGAAAATTGGTTTTTAATCAAAATGAAATCGTAAATTTGAATCAAGGAAAACGTATTTTACGAAATAATAAATAAAATGGAACAACCCACATTTACAAAGTATATTGACTTGGTTTCTGAGCGATTAGGAGGCAAGGTGCTTTATGCCACGGATGATTTTTTCGCAGAAAAAGAAAACCTAATAAAACCTGGTCGTGGTATCTTTATTCCGGATAAATATACAGATCGTGGGAAATGGATGGACGGTTGGGAATCCCGAAGAAAGCGAGTAGAAGGTCATGATTGGGCTATTGTTAAACTGGCTGTTACAGGAACGATTGCTGGAGTAGATATTGATACCAATCACTTTTTGGGAAACCATCCGCCACATGCCTCTTTGGAAGCTTGTCATGTGCCTGAGGAAGTCGGAGTGAATCAATTGCTTGTCCAACCTTCGGTATGGACAGAAATATTACCTAAATCGCCTTTAAATCCAGGAAGTCAGCATTTCTTTGATATTGAATCAGATAAAAAATGGACACACGTTAGGCTTCATATTTATCCAGATGGGGGAGTAGCTCGACTCAAAGTATATGGAGAAGTTCAAAAAGATTGGTCTAGGGTGAAGGGCACAGAAAAACCAGATTTAGCTGCTGCTATCAATGGCGGAATTGCCTTGTCTTGTAATGATATGTTCTTTAGCTCAATGAATAATTTGTTGATGCCAGGTAGAGGTAAAAACATGGGCGATGGTTGGGAAACCAAAAGAAATCGAACACCTAATAATAGAGACTGGGTCATTTTAAAATTAGGACAAAAAGGCTTGATTGAAAAAGTGCTTTTAGATACCTGCCATTTTAAAGGAAATTATCCAGATACTTTTTCGCTTTGTGGTATAAATAGTGATAATAACGAATCGGTTACTGATGAGTCTACTCATTGGACACCCATCATTGAAAGAGAAAAACTGTCTGCGGATCATATTCATAATTATGAAAAAGAAATAAAAAATAAAGGCCCTTTTTCCCATGTGCGATTAAGTATTTTTCCTGATGGCGGAGTGAGCCGATTACGACTTCATGGAATTCCTGTGTTTACCTTAAATAAAGAAATATAAACCCTTAATGACCTTAAACGAATTAAATCACCTTGAACCAGAAGCGCTATATGTAGCTCTTGAAAAATGTTGTGGAAGCAGTAATTGGATTGTGGAAATGATGAATGCCATGCCCTTTAATTCTAAAGAAGATTTATTGGATAAAGCTCGTTTACATTGGAATAAATTAAGAGATAAAGATGGCTTAGAAGCGTTTACACATCATCCTAAAATTGGCGATTTAGAGGCATTGGAAAAGAAATTTGCTTCTACAAAAGATTGGTCGGAAAATGAGCAAGGAGCAGTGAATACAGCCTCCAAAGAAACCTTAATCGCTTTAGCTGAAGGGAATACCCAATACGAAGAAAAATTTGGTTACATTTTTATTGTTTGTGCTACAGGTAAATCTGCTGAAGAAATGCTAACTTTGTTAAATGCTCGTCTTCCAAATACAAAAGAAGAGGAAATCAAAATTGCGATGAAAGAACAAGAAAAAATAACTCAAATCCGTTTAGAAAAACTTTTAGTATGAGTCAAATAACTACGCATGTTTTAGATACTTCTCTTGGTGCTCCAGGACAAGGCATTGGTATTGAGTTAGAAGCACCAATGAATGGAGAATGGAAAGTGAAAGGTAAAGGAACAACAAATGAGGATGGCCGAATTGGTGATCTTTTGTCTAAAGAAGAAATTTTACCTCCTGGGGTTTACCGCATGGTATTTCACACTGGAGATTATTATAAAAAACAAGAAATTAAAACTTTTTATCCAACCGTAGTAATTTACTTTGAGGTGTTTGATGATAGCCATTATCACGTGCCTTTATTACTTAACCCTTTTGGATATTCTACTTATAGAGGAAGCTAAAATTATGATGAAACGAACAATAACAAAAACCTCCATTCGAAATGTGTGGGCAAGGTTGAAAAGAGCAAACGAATCCTTTCAAAAAATATATCCTGGTGACTTACCTAATCGTCAACCTGTACATACAGTTTATGGAGGTGCCCATCTATTTAAATCAGATACCGCCCAAGGTTTGGGACGATCTGCATTGAAGAATTTTGAGCTTTATGCGCCTAATTGTATTGCATTTGCCAAAGCCTTAAGATTACCTGGTTATTGCGTATTACCTTCTAAGAAAAAAGAAGTGGAGGCCCTTTTAAATGCGTTGAAAAAAGGGAAGAAATCAGTAAAGAATAAACGCGTAAAATTATATTGGGATGTCTATCGGAAAGTCATTAAAAAATTGAAAAATGAACCTGTAGAAGATTTTCGAATTGACTTTGAAGATGGGTTTGGAAATCGTACCGATGAAGAGGAAGATCAAGCAGCTATAGCCGCAGCTAATGAAGTAGCTATTGGTATGAAAAATGGAACACTGCCTCCATTTATCGGCATTCGAATAAAGCCAATGACCGAGGAATTAAAAGAGCGGAGCATGCGGACTTTAGATCTCTTTCTAACAGCTTTGTTAAATGCAACGGATAACCAATTGCCTGACAATTTTGTAGTCATGTTGCCGAAAGTAACTATCCCAGTACAAGTGGAAACCTTATGCACCATTTTTGATGTCATGGAACAAAAAAGAGGCTTGGAAAATGGGAGCCTCAAAATGGAGATTATGGTAGAAACGACGCAGGCAGTAATCAACTCAGAAGGCGTTAATCCGCTACGGAAATTTATTACCGTTTCTAAAGGAAGATGTATTGCTACTCATTTTGGAACCTATGATTATACCGCTTCCAATAATATTACGGCGAAATATCAGCATATGGATCATGCCGTTTGTGATTTTGCTCATTTTATGACTAAAGTTTCTCTTGCGCATACGGGGGTGTTTTTATCCGATGGAGCAAGCAATATTATGCCTGTGGGACCTCATCGTGGAACAGATTTAAGTAAAGCTAAATTTAAAGAAAATAGGGACGTGGTTCATCGAGCTTGGCGAATTGGCTATGACCAAATTCGACACTCCCTTTGGAAAGGTTTATACCAAGGATGGGATCTTCATCCCGCTCAATTGCCTGTACGTTATGCGGCCTTATATACCTTCTTTTTGGAAAGTGTAGACGATGCCACATTACGTTTAAAAGCCTTTATGGAGAAAGCGGCACAAGCCACGCTTTCTGGTGATGTATTTGATGATGCGGCTACTGGACAAGGATTATTAAATTATTTCTTGAAAGCTTTAAATTGTGGAGCGATATCTAAAAAGCAAGCATTAAAAACGGGCTTAACTATAGAAGAAATTCAGTTGAGATCATTTTCTAAAATATTAGAACAACGTAGGGAACAAAATTCATAATTCGTGCTAAATTTTTGGTCTCAAATTTTAGATTGGTATCAAAGTGGAGAGCAAATTGTTTTGCTCTATGTCATTGAAAATAAAGGATCTAGTCCAGGAAGACAAGGCTTTAAAATGGCGGTTGCTTCCAATGGAAACCTGTTGGGGTCTATAGGTGGAGGCATTATGGAGCATAAATTGGTAGAACTTGCCAAATCACTTTTAGAAAGCAAACACGAAGGATTTATTCATAAACATCAAATACATAATAAATCTGCAAAATCAAACCAATCTGGAATGATTTGTTCTGGAGAGCAACGGGTGGTATTGATCCCTATTACATCAAAAGAAATTCTTGAGATAGAAAAGATTGTACGCGTTTTATCTAATGGGAAAACCCTAGAACTTTTGATTACTCCATCTTCTTTTTCGGTAGAAGAAAAACAAGTCAATCGTCCTTTCGAGTTTGAATATATTTCAGATGAAATTTGGCTTTATAAAGCGCATCTAGGCTTTAAGCACTTTGTCTACATATTTGGTAGTGGTCATGTAGGATTAGCCCTTTCAAAATGGCTGCGTAGTCTTAATTTTTATGTTACCGTATTTGAAGATCGACCCGATTTGAATACTTTTCAAGCCAATACTTTTGCCCATCAAAAAATGGTAGTTGATTATGATCAAATTGGAATGCTTATTCCAGAAACCATGCGTTCCTATGTAATAATAATGACTTTTGGATATCGTGGAGATGCTACAATTCTTCAACAATTATTGGGGAAATCTTTTGCTTATTTAGGTATGATGGGAAGTCAAGCTAAGATTGACCATTTGATGGATGAACTTAAAGGAAAAGGCTATGAAACCCTGGATTTAGCTCAAGTTCACGCACCTATTGGTTTACCAATAAATAGCCAAACCCCTGATGAAATAGCAGTGAGTATTGCTGCTGAATTAATCCAAAAAATTAGAGGATAAGCTTAAAGATTAAACTATTTTTGCTGGAGGCTGTTATTAAGATGAAGTCAAATTTTGTTTAAATAGGACTTTAGTTTAAATTTATTTTTCTACAGAAAAAAGGCTTTATATTTATAATATTTTAATCGAATGATGAAAAGAAAAGAAGAGACGTTTATGCCAACCAAATGGGGTGACTTTCAAATGATAGCTTACGCCAGTGGAAAAGATTATTCCCCACATTTTGCCATAGCTAACTTAGATTTTGATCCTAGTCAACCTGTGTTGGTTCGTTTTCATTCCGAATGTATTACAGGTGATTTGTTTGGCTCTAATCGATGCGATTGCGGAGAACAATTAGATTTTTCCTTGAAAAAAATAAATAGTGAAGGGGGAGTAGTTATTTATTTAAGACAAGAAGGAAGAGGAATTGGGATTTTAAATAAAATGAAAGCCTATAATCTGCAAGATACCGGACTGAATACTAAAGAAGCTAACTTAGCTTTGGGTTTTGGTGCAGATGATAGAAAATATGAAGAGGCAATAGAAATTCTTAAAGATTTGGGAATTTCTAAAGTGCGATTGATGACCAATAATCCTGAAAAAATAAAGATGTTTGATGATCTTGAAATTGAACTAGTAGAGCGAGTCCCCATTTTAATTAATCCAAGAACAGAAAATTTAGATTATTTAATTACGAAACAAACGCAAATGGGGCATTTATTGAATTTGAAAGAAAATAAAGCGAGCTAAAAGCGTTAAGATACTGACTTGAAAAGGCCAAATTGCACGTGTGATTTGGCCTTTTTGTTCGTTTTTTTCAAAAAAGAAGAAATAACTAACAATTTATTTAAGAAATATAAAATCGAAATATATCCTTTAGAACAAAGGAAATTTTGACATCTCGATGACTAAATCGAGAATGAAAAAATAAAAAATGGAATTTCAATAAAAACAGTAAAATGGAATAGAAAATTACTAACAGTGTTAAAAAAATAAGGTTTTATTATGTAACTTTACCATCCCAAGAGTACCCCCTCAAAAATCAATATAATCCGAATTTTATGATTTGGAAATATTATCTTGTGGTCTGAACCAGCAAAATCTCAAACAAGGTATTATAGACTGTGGAAGCGTGTTTTTTTATTTTTTTGAAAAAAAGTGGAAATATACCCAACCATTTTAATTAATCAATTCGTTGTTAAAATCGAAGCGCCTTTTGAGCATGAAATTTTATCCGAACAGTTCAGACAAAGACCTTCTAAAAGGCTGTAGAAAGCGAAACCGCTTAGCTCAAAAATACTTGTATCAAAGGTATGCAAGTGAGATGCTAGGAATTTGCCTACGCTACACCCGAAATAAAGAAGAATCTTTGGAAGTCCTGAACGGAGCATTTCTAAAAGTGTTTAATGCTATTGATAAGTATAAAGACACAGGCTCACTCGGTGGTTGGATCGCTACGATAGTGTTTCATTCGGCCATAGACTTTGTTCGAAAAAAAGCAAGCTATCATAAAGTGATGGATTTTAACACGGAAGCGGATATTCATATTCACTCCAATGTACTTGATGATTTAGTAGCCGAAGATCTACAAAAAGTCATACAAAAATTATCCCCTGCCAACCGCAGTGTGTTCTGTCTCTATGTTATCGATGGATTTAAACATCGCGAAATTGCCGAAAAATTAGGCATTAGCGAAGGTACTTCCAAATGGCATTTAGCTGAAGCTCGTAAACAACTCAAAACGTTGCTTCAAGATTATGACAGAACAAAAGTTGCAGTATGACCAAATTTTCTAAGTTCGATCGTAAATTGCGGGAGAAAATCCTCAAGGATAGCCCAGCTCTTCCAGAGCAGGCTTGGGAGGGTATGGAAGGTTTACTCGACGAAGTGCAACCACAGAGTTTCTTTCAAAAGCATCAAAGACCTTTAAGCTATTCTTTCGCAGTCATTTTAACTTTAAGCCTTGTTGGTCTTCTTTGGATGTTTTCAGGGTCTAAAAAGCACATGGCCAAAGAAAGTACTTCAAACCCATTTGAAACTTCTTCAATTACCAACTTGGAAGAGGAAACCATTCCTTCCAATGCGAAAACCATATCTAATCCACTACAGTCTAGTAAACATATTTATTCTTCTGACCTCAATCAACCTTTTCTAGCAAAATTGAATAGTCGGATGTTGGAATATCAGACTTATGCCGCACCAGAAAAAACGTATGTGCATACGGATAGAAATAATTATCATCCAGGTAATGATATGTGGTTTAAAGTTTATGTGCGTAGCTCTAAAGATTTTTCTTTAAGTAAAAATAGTGAGATTGCTTACGTAGAATTACTTGACAAGAATAAGGAGGTCATTTTCTATAGAAGATTAATTTTAGACAATGGAGTCGCTTCGGGAGATTTTCATTTGCCAAAAGATCTATCTACAGGAGCCTATACCTTAAAAGCCTATACCAATTGGCAACAAAATTTTGATGCCCACTTTACAAAAGAAATTTGGGTGACGAATGCCAAAAATCTTATCCCGCAAGTAGACCTTCGAACGATCAAAGCAATTGATCTTCAATTTTTGCCAGAAGGAGGGCAATTAGTGGCCGATCTTCCTGCTAATGTCGCATTTAAAGCAATTGATCAACGAGGAGAAAATGCAACGGTTAAAGGGTATATTATTAATTCTAAAAAAGAAAAAATTACCACTTTTGATACCTATCATGACGGTATGGGGGCATTCCAACTTATTCCTCAACCTAATGAATCCTATAAAGCGATCATCACCAATCCGATACTAGCCAAGAATGAATTTGATTTGCCTAAAGCTTGGTCTGAAGGACTTACTTTACAACTTGATAATCTAGAAGAAACGGTATCTTTTACCATTAGAAACCAAAATATTTCGTCGGCATTTTTTGCTATTACTGCGAGTGACCAACTCATCGCTTCAGAAAAAATTGAATTTAATGGGAAAGAGCATCGAGTGAGCTATGAAACGAAAAACTTGCCTACTGGAATTGCTCGAGCTACCTTGTTTTCTAACACAGGAAAGCCCATGGCTGAAAGACAATTTTTTGTACATCGAAATGGTCAAATTGACGTCCAGTTGAAAACAAATAAGACGAATTATCTTCCTCATGATCAAGTGAAAGTAGATGTCGAAATTAAAGATCATAATGATCGGCCAATCGTTGGAGATTTTTCACTAGCGGTGTTAAATGAATCGTATAAAAAAGCACTGAATCATACCCAAGGTAATATCCGCACTTCCTTATTGTTAGATCAGGATCTCAAAGGAGATATTCACAATCCTTCTTTTTATTTTGAGTCAGATAAAAACAAACAAATCAAACCTTCTATTGCATTGGACTTATTGATGCTGACACATGGTTGGAGTCGATTCTCATGGGAAGAAGTATTAGAACAAGAAACACTAGATTTTGCCTTTTCGCCAGAAACTAAAACCATTAGAGGTTGGGTCTTTAATGCAGATGATCAAGCTTTAGTTGGTGCTGAAGTTGGTATTTATAAAGATGATGAATTATTGACAAATACAGATTCAGTTGGACAATTTATTTTAAAAGAGGTTGATCTTTCTAAACCTCAATTTTTAACTATCCAATTCGAAGGTCATACCAATTATATCCAACTTAAGCAATACTCAGATAGCCTACAAATTCAGTTTGAAACTTATGGGGTTTATGCAATGGATCAAAGTAATTATTTACATGCCTATAATAACCCTAAAGGAATGGTGGAGTTGATCAACAACGAACCCAAAAGGCTGATAAATGAAGAAACCATTTTAGTCGAAAACGCACATATTAAGCCAGTAGTTACGCCTACCATTTTTGAGGAAAGAAGAGAGAAATTATTGATTAAGCCTGGACAGGGAAATGACCCAGACGAATATTTATATTTTAATAAAAAGAACATAAGTGAGCAATCACTTTTATCTTGGAAGGAAATCCCAGACCAATATCATACCGTAAAAAGAGTCTATTTCGAAAGTGAAGGAAATGCAAGTTATCAAATCCGTCAACAGAATTCAGAAATAATAGAGGCTAATCCTTCTTTTGTGAAAATGACTTGGGGAGGTTTTGAAGAAGGATATGAAATTGCAAAAGCATATGAGAAATACATTGAAAAAAAGGACTCGAAACGAGCATTAAATCTCTTGATTAATACTTCAAAGGAACAAAACAATTTAATACCTATTGATCCTCTTTATGAAACGGTAGTACAAAAAGAAATTGAATCAGGATATACGTCTGACATTGTATGGATGGATGCGGAATATATGGACATTCAACCTTATCTTAGTCCTAAATCAAATCAAGGAGGACCTGCTTTACCTTCTTTTACAAATACTAAAGTATTAACCAAACCTGGATATACTACATATAAAATAAAAGAACCAACCTATCGATTAATTCGTCATCAAGTAGAAGTCCAATCTAAAGGCTTGATTCAAATGAAAGCCTTACCGGTTTTTGAAGAAGTACCTGTAGAAACTACGCTTGAAGAGTTTAATGATTATGCATTGCAAAATGCGAACATTTATTATAAAGGAAGATCTTTTTATTCGCCAAAATATAAAAAAGAAAATGCCACATCACTTGCATATCGACCAACAGTATTTTGGAATCCAACCTTGAAAACGAATAAAGAAGGAAAAGCAAGTACACAGTTTACTGCAAATGAGGAAATAGGTATTTTTGAAATCGAATTAGAAGGGATAGGCAATGAAGGAAAATTAATATCTGCCACTACAACGTTTGAAGTAAGAAATGCTTTTTCAGCGAACTTAGAAATGCCTGCAACCCTGTTTAAAGGAGAAGACTTAATGCTTCCTCTTCAAATTAATAATAATGAAAATCGCGAAAATCAATTTAAAATTAAATGGCCATCTAATACCCAGTTTGAAGTAGCAGAAAATTTTGTTAATGAAGTTACATTGGAGGCTAAAACATCTAAAATTGTTTATGTTCCTCTTCATATTAAATCAGGGAAAGGACAAGGGAAGTTGAAGCTTTCTATTGTGTCAAAAACACATGAAGAAGTAATTGAGAAGGAGGTGCAATTTGCTCAAAGAGGTTATCCTGTGAATCAAGTATTCGCTGCAAGAAATGGGAAAACACAATTTGATATTGATGTGCATGCGCCAATTGAAAATTCATTGAGTGCTAAAATTCAAGTGTATTCTGCCTTTGAATTTGAACTTAACCAATTGCTCGCACAAGTTGAAGATAAACACTATACCTTAGAAGGAACATTGCTTAATATTTATCTATTAAAATCTATGTCGCAGCAATGTGGGAAAACGCATGCGCTTTGTAATAAAGAAAATCCTTGGTTCTTAAAACGATTGTTGTTCCTACAAAACCAATTGATCAAATTCCAAGATGAAAATGGAAGTATGAACCCTGGGAAATCCAATCAAGCCGATTTAGTTTATACCGCAATTACCTATTGGTTAATGAATGAACTAAATGGAATTATCCCAGTAAACAAACAATTGCTTGGAGGATCTCAAAATTGGTTGGTCAATAATAAAATAACCACTGGAGGATGGAAAAAAGAATTAAGTGAAAAACTTAAATTAGAAGAAGAAATTCTTTTGATTAATATTCTTTCTAAAACACCATTTGCTTCTTTCATTTCGAATGATATTGAAAAACTAAAAACGAGCGATCAACTTATTCACCAAATAGCAGTAAGCAATCACTTAGTCTTTGAAGAAGGTAAAGTAGGAGCTGATTTATTGACGAAATTATTGAAAGAAAACAAAGAGGAAATTGTAGAGGAAAATCAAACACTTAGCCTTAGCCTTATGCTACAGTCATGTGCCAACATTAGAAAATTTAGTAATAATGCCAATCAGTTTGCGGAGCTTCTGACACAAAAGAAAAATCATTTAGGTTTTGGTAAAACAACCACCACCATTTTGGCTTTAGAAGCTTTAGCTGATTTCTATGAAAATTATAAAGGAAACCCTAAAGTAACATTTGATTATTTTATTGATGGCAAAAAAATTGGACAAAAAACAAAAGATAAAGGAAAAGAGGTCTTGGTTATTGATAATATACAAAATTGGTTTACTCCAGGTCTTCATCAAGTAGAAATTGTACCAGAAAAAAACAATCCTTTTATCGTTTATGAATTATCATTAAATTATCAATCTCGATTTCCTGAAGGAAATACCTTTTGTAATATTAAAATGCAAACCGCCTTAGAAAAAAATAATATTGCACAAGGTGAAAAAATTATGTATCAAGTCAGTCTCGAAAATACCACCAATCAAGAAGTTGGTAATCACGTCGCTGTACTTGGACTTCCTTTCGGAATAAAAATTAATGAAAAAGCTTTTAATCAATTGATGGACAAAGGAGTCATTGAAAACTATGAAATCAATGCGAATTCCATCATGCTATATTTTAACAATTTACCAGAAAACAAAACAAGAAAGCTTCAGTTTGAAGCCTTGGCTGAATTGCCGGGAACCTACATCGCTCCACCTTCTTTTGTGTTTACTCATGATCAGCTCAATTGCCGAAATTGGAGTAAACCCGAAATGGTTTTTGTGGAATAACGAAAAAATATTACACGCTGTATGACACTGACTTATTAATTTATTAACCTATTTTTTATTAACAAATTTTATTTATTATGTTTAAGAACATTAGTTTATTTTTTGTTGTCATTTTATTAGCATCGACAACAACTATGATGGCACAGCCAGGCGATTACCCTCCAGGCGCAGAGCCAGGAAAATGTTACGCTAAATGTATGA
>JAHDCJ010000007.1:0-32078 GCA_020629935.1 Saprospiraceae bacterium
AACCGCCGTACGAGGTTTTGCAGACCTCTGCCTAGCCACTCGGCCACGCGACCCTATTAGGGATGCTACACATCTGCAGCGACGACAAATATAAAGGAATTTTCAATTTCCCGCCATTTTTTTCGAAAAAAATATATTGACAAAAAAAATGGCTGCTTATTTGACGCTTATTACTTAACGGACTAAAGCCTAAAAGAGTTTCCTATTCTCTTATTTTTTTTAGTAGAAAACCGATTATTTTTTTTATACTTTTGTCTAAGTAAATTATTATAAAATCAGACTTCAATATGCGTACAACGATACTTACTTTTGTAGGATTACTTATTCTTGTTCTAGGACTTCTATTTGGATTAAGAACACTTAAAGGAGGACAAGCAGAACCATTGCCTCCTGCACCTCATGTACCTACAGTTAATAATAACACTCCCACCTTACCTCCCCCTACACAAGAGGTCTTTAATTACCTAATTGAAAATACGGATTATATAGATTATATTTATATCAATCACCCATTTACTATGGCGGTCAGTGAGTTACCCAGTGTTAAAGGAAATGTGGCTTACTTAACCAATATTCCAGCTCCAAATTTAAGACAATGTCAACCCATCGCTAATATCTTTTATAAAGGAAATCAAGAAATACTGCGTCGAGCAAATCTTTATTTTTCAGACAATTGTAAATACATTGAAATTTTAGGCAAAGATAATATGCCTGAATTTGCTTGTGAAATATCAGAAAACGGACAAAAATATTTAACCAATATGTTGTCTCAAGTTAAAGGTGGACCTAACCAATAATTTTTTAAGTATATCCTTTTCCCTCAGTTTTAATTTTAAATACATGTACAATAAAAAACTTCAAAAAGACCTTTACCAACTTTCTAAACATCTACTCACTGAACCAAATGCCGAAACGTTAGGTAAAGCTAAACAACAAATTGAAGGAATAAGCAAAGTAATTGTTTATCATGAATGGCGATATTATGTGCTGAATGAACCTGTAATTAGTGATTTTGAATATGATCAATTATTTAAAAAACTAGAAGCTTTAGAAGCAAAATTCCCGCAATTGGTCGAACCCAGTTCGCCTACCCAAAGAGTATCAAGTGATCTTACCGAAGACTTTCCTTCTGTTGATCATTTGACGCCCATGCTTTCTTTAGAAAACTCCTATGACATTGAAGATCTTAATGATTTTGATCGTAGAGTAAAAGATAAAACCAATCAAGAACCTGATGCGCAAATCAACTATTGTGTAGAGCCTAAATTTGATGGAGGTACCATTGCTATTGTTTATGAAAATGATCAATTGGTTAGAGCTGCGACTAGAGGGAATGGCGCACAAGGAGAAGAAATGACGAATAATGCCAAAGCGATGCGTTCCATTCCAATGAAAGCAGCATTTTCTAAATATGGTATTCAAAAAGTAGAATTGCGTGGTGAGGTAATTATTCGTATTGAAACTTTTGACAAGGTCAATAAAAAACGAGAAGCAGAGAAAAAATCAATCTTGGCAAACCCGCGAAATGCAGCTACTGGCGCTATGCGTGTTAAAGATCCTAAAGAAGTAGAGAAGCGAGGATTGGAAGCTTTTATGTACCAATTAGGCTATGCCGTAGATAAAGATGGAAATGATATTTTAGGACAGTTTAATACCCATGATGAGACCATACAAATGTTGGAATCTTTAGGGTTTAAAGTACCAAAGACAGACTACGATAGAAAGGTTTGTAAAGACATTGAGGAAGTGCATGCATTCTGTGATTATTGGCAACAAAATAGAGAGGCTTATCCTTATGAAATTGATGGGATGGTTGTCAAAGTCAATCGAGTTGATTTACAAGATTTATGTGGTTATACGAGCCATCATCCGCGATGGGCCATTGCTTATAAATTTAAAGCCAAACAAGCCACTACCCGATTAATTGATGTAGAATTTCAAGTGGGCAAAATAGGTTCAATTACGCCTGTTGCTAAATTAGAGCCGGTAGCTTTAGCTGGCGTAATGATCTCTTCCGTTTCTTTGCACAATGAAGATTTTATCAAATCCAAAGATCTACATTATGGCGACACCGTCCTAGTAGAACGTGCCGGCGATGTGATTCCATACATCGTAAAAGCATTAGATGAATTAAGAGATGGTTCAGAAGAACCCATTGTATATCCTAGCCATTGTCCTATTAATAAAAATCAAGAACAAGTAGCTTTAGTTAGAGAAGAAGACGAAGCCGTTTGGAAATGTCCAGATTGTATTTGTGGAGCACAAAATGTGAAACGGATGATCTTTCATGTATCCAAAGATGCAATGAATATTGATGGGTTTGGAGCCAAATATATTGAACGGTTTCATGAAGAAGGTATGTTGAATACTATTGCTGACATTTATCGTATTGATTATGATAAAATTGCTCAACTAGAAGGTTTTGGAAAACGCTCTGCGGAAAATTTAGAAGCGGCAATAACCAAAGCAAAAGGGAATCCAATTTCTAGATTATTATACAGTCTTAGTATTCATTTAGTAGGCCGAACCGTATCTAAAATTTTTGCGGGAGAGGTAGCCGATTTAAGGGATTTGAAAGATTGGACACAAGAACAATTTATTGAACTGCACGACATTGGCCCAAAGGTAGCAGAAAACATGCATCAATTTTTTAGTGAACCTAAAAATTTAGCCTTGCTTGATGAATTAGAATCACTAGGTGTTAATCTTAAACAGTTGGAATCTGAAAAGAAAAAAGCCCCGATCTTAGATGGCGTTTTCTCTGGAAAAACCATTCTCTTTACGGGTAGTCTTCAACAAATGTCGCGTAAAGAAGCTAAAGTAAAAGCAGAAGAAGCTGGAGCGAAAAATGTAGGCAGTGTCAGTGGCAATTTAAATATTTTGGTCGTTGGAGAAAAGGCAGGATCTAAACTTAAAAAAGCGGAAGCCTTAGGTTCTGTTCAAATTTTAACCGAACAAGAATTTCTAGATCAATTGTCTAAAAATTAATACTAAAATGATCCTAGGAAAATAAAACCAATGGGGAAGGGAAATCAAATCTTGGATAGTGACTATGCCGTTCCTAAAGCGAAAAAAGGGATTCCTGCGGGTCTGCCCTTACGAATTCAGGCTTTCACTTTTGATTTTCTATTAATTGTCGCTATCGTTTATATTTTTTATTTATTCAATTTATTTTCACTCCTTGTTGCGGAAGGCTCGACCTACAAACCATTAATCTTATTATTCATTGTGCTTTTATTGATCAAAGATTTTTGGAAGGGTCAAAGTATAGGCAAACGCTTTTTTGAAATTGAAGTGGTCAATTATGAACATAACCCTGCAAGTGCATTGCAATGTGTAGGTCGAAATATATCAAGTATCTTTTTACCTTTTGATATTTTCATGTTGTTGGCTACACGTGAAATTAGAATTGGAGATCTTTTTGCGGGAACTCGGGTAAACAAAATGTATATTCAGCCCAATAGTTTATTTCATGACATATTAAATATGCCGTGGGGAAAAAGCCAATTATATGCCCTCTTATTAATGCTAGGCACACTAATTTTTGCCGCTATTTTTATCTATGCTTAAATTGGAAATAAGCCAGTTCCTTTAAAAAGCAAGAAAGATTCCTTATTTTTTGTCGAAATAATTCCTATTTATGTCCTAAAATTTGAATGATTTAAAATAAGTCTGCAATATTGTGACTCAATTCAATATACTATGGAAATTCTTAAACTAGAAAATGTAGTAAAATCCTATCAAAAGCATGTCGCCGTAAATGAGGTAAGCTTTGATGTACCCAAAGGCTCGATCTTTGGTTTGCTTGGACCAAATGGTGCAGGGAAAACGTCTTTAATACGGATTATTACTACCATTACACGAGCCGATAGTGGTGTCGTTTACTTAGATGGAGAAAAACTAGGTGCTGATCATCCATCTCAAATTGGTTATATGCCCGAAGAACGTGGGCTATACAAAAAGATGAAAGTGGGTGAACAACTCCTTTACCTTGCTCAACTTAAGGGTCTATCCAAAGCGGATGCTCGAAATGAAATTTTTAAATGGTTTAAAAAATTTGAAATCGAAGATTGGTGGGATAAAAAAGTAGAAGAACTTTCTAAAGGAATGCAACAGAAAATTCAGTTTGTTTCTACTGTAGTTCACCGTCCGAAACTGCTTATCTTAGACGAACCGTTTTCGGGTTTAGATCCGATCAACACCAATTTGATTAAGGATGAAATTTACAACCTCAACCAAGAAGGTACGAGTATTATTTTTTCTACCCACCGAATGGAACAAGTAGAAGAGATTTGTGAACGGATTGTGTTGATTAATAAAGGGAAAAATATTCTTCAAGGAGAGGTAAAGGATATTAAAAATCAATTCAAAGAAAATCTATTTGAGATTAAGTTTGATGGAGGAGCCATCCCTACAAGTATTGGAGAAAAATATCGGGTAATGGATGAGAAAAAAGGCCGATTGGTCATTCAACTTGATCCTAATGCAGATTCCAATGAACTATTGAATGATTTGATTCAATCAGGAGTGCATGTAACTTCTTTCATTGAAATTTTACCCACATTAAACGAAATTTTCATTAAACAAGTAGGAGGGCAAAGCGATGAATAAACTTTGGTTAATAATAAAAAGAGAATATTTAACTCGTGTTAGAAAAAAATCATTTTTACTTATCACGATTGGTACGCCGTTGGCTATTGCTTTGTTTATGGTCTTGGTTGCTTTTATTTTAAATAGCAACAAAGACAATCTCAAGGTTGGGGTCATTGATGAATCACAAACCATCATGGCGCTAAAAGATACCGAAACGATTGATTTTGAAATGATCAAAAATAGTTCATTAGATAAACTTCGAGATAACTTTGAAGAATCGGAATACGATGGCTTGGTGGTTATTTCTGACTTTAAATCTAATTTAACTAAAACAGATTATAAGTTCAATTACTACTCCGACAAGCCCATTGGATCCATAACCAAAAATTCTATTGGCCGAGAAATTGGGAAAAAGATTCGAAATTATAAAGTAGAACAATCAAATCTAGACGAGAAAACGATCAACGATTTAAAGGCTAGTGTAGACTTAAAAGAAATTGCAGCCGATAAAGAAAAGGAAAAAGAGGACGGATCTTCTACGGAGAATCGATCAGAGATTGCTACAGGAATCGGTATGTTTCTTGGGCTTTTCATGTATTTCGTCATTTTCTTCTATGGCTCCATGATTATGCGTAGTGTAATGGAAGAAAAGACCAATCGAATTGTAGAAGTTATGATCTCTTCGGTCAAACCTTTTCAATTGATGCTTGGAAAAATTATTGGCGTGAGTGGCGTGGGCCTTACACAGATTATTATTTGGGCGATTATGTTCACTGGTTTATCCTTTGTGATTGGAATGATTATTCCAGTTGACCCAAGTGCTATGGAGGGAATGAACACTAATTCAGGCATTGATCCAGAAGATATGGAATCTATGGTTAGTAGTTTAATGGACAGTATTTTTGCAGTCAATTGGACGGGCATTATCTCGGTTTCTATTCTTTTCTTCATAGGTGGATATTTCCTTTACTCTTCCTTATTTGCTGCCGTCGGTTCTGCAATGGGAGATGATATGGGAGAAGGTCAAGCCTTGACTATTCCAATCTCTATACCTGTGGTTTTAGCATTGTATATAATGATTGCGGTAGTGCAAAACCCGAACAGTAGTATGGCGACCTGGTCATCCTTTGTTCCTTTTTTCTCTCCGATTATTGTGCCTGCACGTATGGCGTTTGATCCGCCATTGTGGGAAATTATTTTGTCTTTAGTCATACTCGCCGTTTCTGCGATTTTCTTTGTTTGGTTATCTGGTCGAATTTATCGGGTAGGTATCTTAATGTACGGCAAGAAGATTACGTTCAAAGAATTGGGCAAATGGCTTTTTTATAGAGATTAATAGGAAAGGTTTAGTTTGAAAAAAGTTTTATTTTTTAAGTAAAAAAAATGAGAAATAACTTGAACGTTGTTTCTCATTTTTTTTATCCCCAACATTTATGCATCTTCGTTAAGTAAACCAGAATATCCCCACATGAAATTAGCTGTTATAGATTTAGGTACCAATACCTTCCATATATTAATTGTGGAGGTTGATGCGGAAGGTTCTTTTAAAGAATGTTACCGAGAACGACAATTTGTACAATTAGGAGAAGAAGGAGTAGAGACTATTGGTCAAGCCGCTTTTAATCGTGGATTAGCTACGCTGAAAAAATTTAAAACCGTATTATCTCAACATGATATCGCAGAAGTAAAAGCCTTTGGAACAGCGGCCCTTCGATCAGCCACGAATGGACAAACATTTATACAGCGCAGTTTGGAGGAAACGGGAATTCAAATCGAATTAATTAGTGGAGAAAGAGAAGCCCTATTGATATGTAAAGGTGCTAGAAAGGCGACTCCAATAGGTTTACGCCCAGTACTGATTATGGATATTGGGGGAGGAAGTGTAGAATTTATTATTGCCAACCAACAACAGGTTTTTTGGGCAAAAAGTTATCCGATTGGATTAGCCATTTTATTTCGTTCTTTTCATAAAAAAGATCCTATACATCACACAGAGATTGAAAATCTATCCAAGCATTTGCAAACCATATTAACCGATTTATCAAAACTACAAACCCTTCATCCAATAGAAACATTAATTGGCGCTTCAGGTACTTTTGATGTATTGGAAGCCATTTTGGCTCTTGAGAAAACGAGTCCCACTTGGGCCCATGTAAACCCAATAGATTTTCCAATATTATATGACCGTTTGGTGCAAGCTACATTAGCGCAACGATTGGCGATGGAAGATGTGCCCAACCAACGAGCAGAGCTTATTGTGGTAGCCATGATCTTAATCCAAGAAGTTTTAAAAACAGGAACATTTAACCACATTTGGGTTTCTTCTTTTGCAATGAAAGAAGGCATGCTTTTAGAAATGATTGAATCGAATAAAAAATAAATTTCTTTTGTTTCCAATTCATTAAATAAAAAAAGGAAGTCGCTTGCAACAACTTCCTTTCGTTTAGGCTTTTCCTATTATGTCCTCCATAAGAATATATTAGGCACCTATTTAATCAATAAAACTAACAAAAACAGATCTTATAAGTCATCTTTACTTGATGTTGAAATCGAAAGATGCGCTCGTACATTATCTTTTATACTTTGTTGTATCGGCTGTGGAGCCTTTTTGAGATTATTTTCTTTTTTAGCCACTGTACCATTAGGCTTGATTGTAAACATTTCAGCACTGACAGTATCATATCCTACAATTTCGTTGTCCATTATGCTGTTTTCTCCTACGTCTTTTTTCCATCGTGCTTTGTGTTCTGTAATGTACACATTAAACGATTCGTCTATTTTACCTAAATATCCATCCCCCATACCATGACAACTTGCTAAGGTTTTTTGGTCGATTAACTCCCCTTTTTTATTAAAAACAACCAAGGTAAAGCTATGTGGCTTTCTATCAAAAGGACTATTTTGCGAATAGACAATAAAATCAAATGGACTATCCTTAGATACCAATAAGGCCTCTGCTTTAAAATCATCTGGTCCCATACGGGAGTATTGTCCATATCCAATTTCAGGGATAAACTTTTTAGCGTCTCGAGGTAATATGTTTTTGGCAAGAGGTTGTAGCAGTTTATCTTCCTTTCTATTTTCTAAAAATTGAGGTTTTAAAAAATCTACACCAATTTCATAAGGAAGCGTTTTAGTATCAAAGTGATCTAAAAACATTTGATAAGACATTTCTTCTGATTGAGCATCAACCGAGATGGTTGATTGCAAAGAAGACGGATTTTGAAACATCCAGCCGACAAGGCCAAGGAGTACAAGGTTAACTAATGCAATATTTTTCATTTGCTTTGATTTTTAGGGTGAAGGGTAGTTGGTGATTACTACACTTGAACAATTATTAAACGAAAAAAATTCTTTTTTATTATCCAACAGTTCAGTGTGATATATCCAATTTTGATACCAATTTTATTTTTTATTAAAAAAAGCGTGACGGTCAATAATGCATGAAAATGCTATAGATTTGGTAAACTATTGAAAAATGACTCCAATTGGGCTTGAATCCCTATAAATACAGTATAATTCCTACTTAATTTTATTGTCAAAACAAGAATTTAGTTATACCTTTGCCCACCGAAAAACTAAAAGATAAAAAACGAGGAAATTCAAGATATATCCCTCACTAAAATTAACGAACGAAAAAAATCATTACTATGGAATCATTGATTTATATCATACCTGTCTTTGGCATCATTGCGCTGGTATACATTTTCTTTAAAGCAAAATGGGTAAACAAACAAGATGCAGGTGACGAAAACATGAGAGTTATAGCAGATCACATTGCAGATGGAGCTATGGCCTTCTTAAAATCAGAATACCGAATCTTAACCGTTTTTGTAATTATCGCCGGTATTTGTTTGGGTGTGCTCTCTACTTTTGTAGTGACTTCCCACTGGCTCATTGTTGTAGCCTTTGTCCTTGGGGCCTTTTTCTCTGCCCTTGCTGGGTTTATTGGAATGCGTATTGCAACCAAAGCCAATGTACGAACTACACAAGCTGCGCGAACAAGTTTACCACATGCCCTTAAAGTTTCTTTTACAGGAGGAACAGTTATGGGATTAGGTGTTGCAGGTTTAGCGGTATTGGGATTAAGTTTATTATTTATCTTCTTCTACATGTATTTTATGAATGGAGCTTGGACAGATGTGACGATCAAGGGACAACCTATGTCAGCACAAGGTGCAATGACGGTAGTACTTGAGGTTTTAGCTGGTTTCTCTTTAGGAGCCGAATCTATTGCATTATTTGCCCGTGTAGGTGGAGGTATTTATACCAAAGCAGCAGACGTCGGAGCTGACCTTGTAGGAAAAGTAGAAGCAGGTATTCCTGAAGATGATCCTCGAAACCCTGCAACTATTGCAGATAATGTAGGAGATAACGTAGGAGATGTAGCAGGAATGGGAGCCGATCTTTTTGGTTCTTATGTGGCTACTGTACTTGCAGCAATGGTACTTGGAAACTATGTAATCTGTGATATGGGCGGAAGTATCGATGATGATTTCGGAGGTTTAGGACCAATCTTACTTCCGATGTTGATTGCTGGATTAGGTATTATCTTTTCTATTATTGGTACCTTCTTTATTCGAATTAAAGACAATAACGCCAAGGAGCCAGAAGTACAACGTGCGTTAAACATGGGTAACTGGTCTTCTTTATTTTTAACTGCGGTTGCTTGTTTCTTTGCTATTAACTGGTTGCTTCCAGAAATCATGCAAATGAAGATCTTAGGTGACAATGGTTGGACAATGACCGATATTCCAAGAATCAATGTATTCTGGGCGGTATTAGTTGGTTTAGGTGTAGGAGGATTAATTTCTGCGATTACAGAATACTATACCGGTTTAGGTAAAAAACCAGTTTTAGATATTGTACAAAAATCGGCTACAGGTGCTGCAACCAACATTATTGCAGGTTTAGCGGTAGGTATGATTTCTACTGCACTTCCAGTAATTATTTTTGCAGGAGCTATTTGGGGGACTTACGAATTAGCTGGCTTTTATGGTGTAGCAATTGCAGCTTCGGCTATGATGGCAACTACCGCAATGCAATTAGCCATTGATGCATTCGGACCGATTGCAGATAATGCAGGTGGAATTGCGGAGATGAGTGAATTACCAGAAGAAGTAAGACAACGAACAGATATTTTAGATTCAGTTGGAAATACAACTGCGGCTGTAGGAAAAGGATTTGCAATTGCTTCTGCGGCACTTACTGCCTTAGGTTTATTTGCAGCTTATGTAACTTTTACCGGAATTGATGGTATCAATATTTTCAAAGCGAATGTATTGGCCGCTTTATTTGTAGGAGGTATGATTCCTGTAGTATTCTCTGCACTAGCAATGAACTCTGTAGGAAAAGCAGCCATGGAAATGGTAAAAGAAGTACGTCGTCAGTTTAGAGAAATTCCTGGTATCTTAGAAGGCACAGGAAAACCTGAATATGGTAAATGTGTAGAAATTTCTACTAACGCTGCATTAAGAGAAATGGTACTTCCTGGAGCAATCACTATCGTTACTCCTATTATCATTGGTTTCTTAATGGGACCTGAGCCTTTAGGAGCTTATATGGCTGGTGTAGCAGTATCTGGTGTAATGTGGGCTATTTTCCAAAACAATGCAGGTGGTGCTTGGGATAATGCTAAAAAATCATTTGAAGCAGGTGTGGAGATCGATGGAAAAATGACCTTCAAAGGTTCTGATGCACATAAAGCAGCAGTAACTGGAGATACCGTTGGTGATCCATTTAAAGATACTTCTGGACCTTCAATGAACATCTTAATCAAATTAACTTGTCTTGTCGGTTTGGTTATTGCACCTATTTTAGGAGAAATGTATGGTGATGGACATGGACATAGTTCTTGTTCGGCTACCACTGGATCAATTGAAATTGAATCAAACCATACAAATCCTGAATTATCCGATAATACTTATATTATTAAGGAGGAAAAATAATTCCAATTCTGGATATTTTTAAAAAAAAGGGTAGAGGCGCAATGCATTGCGTCTCTACCCTTTTTTTATGCATTGCGCCTCTACCCTTTTTTTATGCATTGCGTATCTACCCTTTTTTTTGTATCTATTAATTCAATGTTTTCGAAATCGTAAAATGAAATTCTGTTCCATCCCCTTCAGTGGAATTCACCCAAATTTTCCCTTGGTGATTTTCGACGATTCGTTTGCAAATGGCTAGACCAATACCTGTTCCTTGGTACTTACTTTTCTTACCATGAAGTCGTTGAAAAATAACAAATATTTTTTGATGATAATTTTCATTAATTCCTATTCCATTATCTCGAATACAAAATTCCCAATTATTTCTATTTTCTTTAGCTTTAATTTTTATTGAAGGGGGTATATCTTCATTACGGTATTTAATCGCATTACTCACTAAGTTTTGAAAAAGTTGAATAAATTGATTGTGATTTACTTTTAAGGTAGGAAGCGCACTTTCTACTTTAATTTTAGCGTTGTTTTCTTTTATAGAATATCGCAGACTATTTTCTACAATTTCCACAATATCTAACGTATCGACCGATTCGAATTCTGCATCTTCCCGATCTAATCTTGAATAATCTAATAATCCTTTAATCAAGTCTGACATCCGTTGAGCACCTTCTACTACATAAGACATAAATTCCCTAGCGGTATCGTCAAAAGCTTCTTTATATCGACTATCTAAGAGTTGGACATAACTATGGACCATACGAAGTGGTTCTTGCAAATCATGCGAAGCAATATGCGCAAAGCGTTTCAATTCTTCATTTGATTGCATCAACTTTCGGTTGTATTCCAATAAACTCGCTTGTGCAGCTTTAAGTTCAGAGAGATCACTACCAATGAGAGCGTAACCGATTCGCTCAAATTTATTATAAATGATAGCTTTAGAGATAAGCACTGGAATTGGATTCTTATTTCTATCCATCAAATTAACCTCTCGGTTAGAGATGTTAGTTTCTGGCTCATCTAAGAAAAATCGTTCTTGATCTGCTTCATTCAATATCGAGGTAATGGGTTTATGCAAAACTTGATCCATAGCATTATATCCTAACAAAGACAAGGCATGAGAATTGATTTCTGTAATTTTTTCTTCTTTATTGACAAGAATAAGAAAGTTAGACATACTACGAATAATATCTGCCGCGGCTATTTTTGAGTTTAGATTATAATTATTGTAACGATATAAAGCATAGGCGGTAAAAAAAGAAATGGGTATCCATTCGAGTCGAGGTATAATTGCAAATAACGGAATGATATATACCAGCATAAAGGAAATAAATAAAGGTATACTTGTGCATAAAACCACGTACAATGTCAGCTGTTTACGCGCAGGTTCTTTGACCTCCAAATAATACTTAGAACCAATCAATACATTGATTATGGTCATTAAAACAAACCAAGACATTTGTATATAAAGCATTGGGTTCGCCGTATTTAAAGGCGTTTGCCACATTCCAAAATTATTTTGAAATGGAACGGTATACGTTTGAAATGGAAAGAAAATATCATTGAGCGTAATAAAAAGCACTGGACCATAAAGAAGAAAGAGTCCTTTTTTATTTAATAAATGAGCGCGCTCAGTTAAAACTAGTGTAAAATGAAGGGCTAATGCAATTGGAATCGGCCAAATGCCGTTGATTCTAAGCCATGGAGTGAAACTCTCAATATCAGATGCGAGATAAAACCCAGCTGTAGTTACAATATAGGCGCCTAAAGAATAACAAAAGTAAGCATAAATACGATTTATAGCTTTTCTTTTATCTTGGAACAAAATATAGGTACCAATTACAATAGTTGCAATTGCTACAGCAATAATAATAAAGCTAATGTAGACCATTTGGTAGATGGGTTGGTTTTGGTTTACGTAATTAGTCTAGTTATTTCAGCGTTTTAAATTCTTTTATGCGGTCTATTTTGGGTGTTTATATTCGATTATATGAGGTTTGTTTTTATTCTAAAAAATAGATATTGATTAAATATATGTAAAAATATCCACTTGTTTAATTATTTTTTTTGATTTAAGCTATCCAATTTTAATAATTCGATCAAAGCTTCTTCTCTTGACTTTACCATTCGGTTACAGGCTTCAGCAATATTTTTCTCTTGATGCGAAGCCATCATTTGAAATCTAAACCTAGCCTTTCCTTTAGGTACTGCCGGAAATTCTACTAAATTAGCTAATACTCTATTCGAAAACAAGTACTTAGAAATCAGTCGAGCCAATCGTTCATCACCGTCTACAAAAACAGGTGCAATTGGACTTGGAGTACCTGCAATCTTAAAACCATTCGCAGTAAGTCCTTCCCGAAGCAATAGGGTGTTTTTCATTAATTTCTTTCTAAGACTTTTTCCTTGGTTTGAAAACGCAATATCCAAACAAGTCAATCCTATTTTGGCTTGCATTGGAGTAAAACCAGTAGAAAAAACGTAGGTTGGACTATATACCGAAATACAATCTCTAATACTTGCTGGCCCAGCTACAAATCCTCCATTAGTCGCTAACGATTTACTTAAGCTTCCTATGATTACTAAGTTCTCTCTATTCTCAAATTTAATGCTTTCCAACAAACCCAATCCTTCGTCCCCCATAGCAGCAAAATCATGCGCTACATCTACAATAACATTCGCCTCATACCTATCTGCTAAAGCTAAAATAGCTCCGAGATCTGGACTATCGGAATCCATAGAAAATAAGGTTTCAGTAAGAATGAATAAGCCATCCACCGAATTTTTCTCTCTCGCTTTGATCAATAATTCTTCTAAATGATTTACATCATTATGCTTAAATTTATTGATATTCTTTGTCGATTGTTGAGCACCTGTTGACAAACAATTATGAATCAAACTATCCATAATAATCGTATCTCTTGGCCTTACCATGGAAGTCACTACTCCAAAACCTGCCATCCAACCAGTGGGAAATAACAAACACTGATCTTGGCGCAAAATTTTTGCAAGTCGCTCTTCCAATTGCATGGTTAATGTAGAACGTCCTGTCAATATCGCAGAACCCGCAGCATGAATCCCATACTCATCAATACAAGTCTTAGCTGCTTCGGTAATTTGAGAATGTAAAGTAAGCCCTAAATAATCTTGGGAACCAAAATTTAAGCATTGACCATAATCCAATCCTGTCTCATTTGCGGCAGCCACTTCGTCATCAATTTGAGAAATCACTACTCTAAAATAAGGGCAAACATCATGCTTACGTCGCTCTACCAGCCAATCATTCAAATCTGAATATCGGTCAGTAAATGACTTGCCTCTGAAGTTCACAAAGTTTAGGAGACTTTTCGACAAAGCTTCTCCTTGGTGATCATAATCACCTTTAGGTAAAATCCTATCCATAATAATTCAGGTAAAATGTAGATTCGAAAGGTAGTGGAGTATATAAGGATTTTCAAATGAAGTGAAAGTAATTTATGCCATCACTTTAGATAGTACTATACAACCAAAGACCTAAGCATCAATAGATTAAAATAATATATAAATTATTTTTTTGACACAGAAACATTTAAATTAAAAAAAATATTCAATCATTTTTATTAAAAAAAATTAAGGTTTGTTAAAAAATTGCCCAAGGTTTAGTAAAAAAATATAATAGAGTATATTTGTAATTATTTTAGAAAAAATTGAACATTGATTGATTCTACCCTAATTTATACAAAATTTATCTCTCCAAAGGATTAATTAATTTAACTCATCAAAATTAACAAAATATAACCTACATTTAATCCTTAAATTTTCATTTTGTAATTGATATCAATCTAAACATACCAAACACGTAAACATTTTGAGAAAAACAGATATTTTAGTCATCGGATCAGGAATTGGTGGATTAACTTTCGCTATTAAAATGGCAAAAAAAAGACCCGATCTTGACATTATGGTATTAACAAAAACCAATCGTGATGAAAGTAATACTCGATATGCACAAGGAGGAGTTGCTGCGGTATGGGATAAAGAGGTCGATTCTTATGATAAACATATTGAAGATACATTAGATGCAGGTGATGGTTTGTGCGACAATGAAATTGTTCGCATTGTTGTCGAAGAAGGTCCAGTTCGAGTACAAGAAATAATTAATTGGGGTACTCGTTTTGATAAAGGGAAAGATGCAGATTATGATTTAGGTATGGAAGGAGGCCACTCCGAAAATCGTATTTTACACTTTAAAGACCTTACGGGTTGGGAAATTCAACGTGCTTTACTCGCTGCTGTAAGTGAACTAAAAAATGTAACTATTCATGATCACTATTTTGCCTTAGACTTAATCTCTCAGCACCACCTCGGTCGGGTCGTTACACGTATGACGCCAAACTTAGAATGTTATGGGGCATATGTTATTGATTTAGAAAAAAATAAAATCGAAACCATCGCTGCTCGAATTACGGTAGTTGCTACTGGTGGAGCTGGACAAATATATAAAGCAACAACAAATCCTACCATTGCCACTGGCGATGGTATTGCCATGATGTATCGAATGAAAGGTCGATTAGCTAACATGGAATTTGTCCAATTTCACCCTACCTCGTTATTCAATCCTGCCGGGGAAAATCCTTCCTTTCTCATTTCTGAAGCAGTCCGTGGATTTGGAGCCATTCTTAAATCTAAAGAAGGGGAGCGTTTTATGAAAAAATATGATGAGCGGGGTTCTCTTGCACCAAGGGATATCGTTGCCCGAGCTATAGATAATGAAATGAAAATGCGTGGAGATGACTTCGTATGTTTAGATTGTACACACTTAGATCAAGAAGGATTTCTAAATCATTTTCCAACTATTTATGAAAAATGTAAAAGCTTAGGAATTGATCCTTTTAAAGACATGATTCCTGTAGTTCCTGCAGCACATTACATTTGTGGAGGAATCAACACCAATGAAATGGGTGCAACATCTGTACTCAATTTGTATGCTTGTGGTGAATGTACTTGCTCTGGACTACACGGTGCCAATCGTTTAGCCTCCAACTCATTATTAGAAGCTATGGTTTTTGCCCATAGAATTCACGAAGAAGTAGGCGCACGAATAGACCAAGTAAAAATCAATGATAATGTGCCCGAATGGAATGCCAAAGGAACCAGTGAACCTAAAGAAATGGTTTTGATTACCCAAAGCCTTAAAGAACTTAAAGAAATTCTAAGTAGTTATGTGGGCATTGTACGATCAAACGTAAGGCTTAAAAGAGCACAAGACCGCCTTTGGCTTCTTTATAATGAAACCGAAAAACTGTATACCACAAGCGTGATCTCTCCACAATTGTGTGAATTAAGAAACCTAATAACTATCGGTCACTTAGTCACTACTTCCGCAGCCATGCGTAAGGAAAGTAGAGGCTTACACTTTACTACAGATTATCCTGACAAACAGGGTTTTCTTGATAATACTTATATGTAAATAATCGTTATTCTTGTAGTTTGATTACACTTTTTTGTAAAAGAGAACTAATACAATTGAACACTCAACCCAATTTTTAAAGAAACACTTTAGTATGTTTAATATAAAATCTAATCTTAAAACTATACCCCTCATTCTAAGTATTCTGCTTTCTACTTCTTTGGCATTTGGTCAAACCACCACCATTGCTGGTACAGTAACCGATGCAAGTAATAATGAAACACTTTATGGTGTCGAAGTAATTCTAAATGATGGCGAATCAGGAACAACTACGGATGATAATGGCAAATATCTTTTAACTACCCAAGCGGGTCAACAAAAAATTTCTTTCGCTTACATTGGCTTTGATCAAGTAGACACCATCATTACCGTTAATGCTAATGAAAATATCCAGTTAGACATTCAAGTTGGCGAACGAGCAGAAAATTTAGAAGTAATTGTAGTCAGTGGTAGTAAATATGACACCAAACAAAAAGAGGTTCCAGTAACGATTGAAGTCATCACCCCAGACATTATCAACAAAAATAATGTAACCTCCCTTGCAGATGTCATCGAACGGATTCCTGGGGTAGAAATTACCGACGGTCAAGCGAATATTCGAAGTGGAAGTGGTTATGCTTATGGCGCAGGTAGTCGGGTTTCTGTTATCCTAGATGACCAACCCCTATTGTCTGCCGAATTGAGCGATGCCAAATGGAATTTTATTCCTATTGAAAATGCACAACAAATTGAAGTCATTAAAGGCTCAGCCTCTGTACTTTATGGTTCTTCTGCTTTAAATGGTATTATTCATGTGCGAACGGCCTATCCCACAGATAAACCTTTTACTAGTGTAAGTTTATATGGTGGTGTTTATAACGCTCCTAGAGATCGACGTAGCAAATGGTGGGGAGTAAACGAAGAAATTAGACAACCCTTCCAAACGGGAATCTATTTTGCACATCGACAAAAAATAAAAGATAACTTTGATCTTGTGGCCGGCATGAACGGGCATTGGTTGGATAGTCCTGTAAAAGGCGCGGATGAAAGACGATTTCGAGCCAACTTAAATACAAGAGTCCGTCTGCCCAATAATGACAAAATTACTTTTGGAATCAACGGTAGTGTAATGTACCATGAATTAGGAAACTTCTTCCTTTGGGAAGATGGAGACACCATGAATTATATCCATATCAACAATCCTTTTGGAAGAGATAATTATACCTCTACCACCCTTGATCCTTGGGTAACCATTTTTGATAAAAAAGAAAATCGTCATACCGTCAAAGGACGATTATTTAATATCTCTAAACAACGAAAAGGAAATCCAAACTCGACCAATTATATTGCCTCTACAGAATATCAATTTCTCCGAAAATTTAAAACAGGATGGAATTTTACTGCGGGTGCTTTAGGTCAATTTTTATGGGTGCGAAGTCTTTTGTTTCAACGAGATGAAGATCAAATTCCAGGTGAACCTTTCCCTATGATCAAAGGAGCTTCTGGTGCAGTTTATTCACAAGTCGATAAAAAATTCTTTGATAAATTAATTGTCACCTTGGGAGGCCGTTGGGAAACTTTCCGTATTGCAGGCGAGCAAAATACAGCATTGCCTGTATTTCGAACGGGGTTAAATTACGATGCAGGCAAAGGAAATAATATTCGTGCTTCATTTGGACAAGGCTATCGGGTACCTAGTTTTGCCGAACGATTTATCGACCAAGATATTACAGACGATGTCAATGTTTTACCAAATCCTGAACTAAGACCAGAAAGTGGTTGGAGTGCAGAAATTGGCTATAAAAAAACCATCACCAAAGATAAATGGAAAGGGCATTTTGATGCCGCTTTTTTCTGGATGGAATATAAAGACATGACTGAGTTTTATTTTGATGTACATTATCCTGACACTTTAGTTGAGCCAGATTTCCAAGATCTCCTCCGTTATATTGGATTTAAATCCATTAATGTAAGTCAAGCTAGAATTGCGGGCTACGAAGTTTCGCTTTTCGGTTCTGGAAAAATTGGGCCAATTCCAATTCGTCTTTGGACAGGTTATACTTATACGCTTCCTGTAGATTTGAGTCGAGATTCCACCAATGCGAATATTGGTACTTACCTTGGAAATTTTGCGCAAGGAATGTTCAAAGTAGATTCTGCGCTAGCTGGTGGTATGCTTAAATATCGTAGTTTACATACCGCGCGTTTTGACATTGAAGGAGACATAAATAATTTTACTATTGGACTTGCCCTAAACTACAACAGCTATATGCATGCCGTAGATGAAGTCTTGGTAGGAGAAGGAGAATTTGGTCCATTGATCCAACAGTTAGGTGTTATTAATGGGATCGACACTTGGAGAGAAGCACATCCCAAAGGAGATCCAGTCGTGGATTTACGCTTGGCTTATCTATTAAAAGATCATCATAAATTTCACTTTGTAACCAACAATCTTTTTAATCGAGAATATACCGATCGACCTGGAAAAATGGCTTTAACTCGTTCGTTTAATTTTAAATATCAATTGACCTTTTAGACAAAAAGTAAGCGGATTTGATGCTAGCTTTCCCTTAGTATTTTTTTGGGGCCATCCCTTCGGGTCGTTACGCTACAGCGCTCGTTATTCACTCGGCTAGCCCTTCCTTGCGTCTGGGCTATCTGCTCCATTCGTCGCACCCTTCCGCATCACTTGTCCGGTTTTCAGCAGGCTGTTTAACTTAACTCATCAACCGTTGATGATGATTAGAGAGTCATTTCAGAATCAAGAATATCTTCATGATCTGGTCTCACTATTTTCATTTCAGTACTATCTGGAGGATAAAGCGCTTGGTAAACCATCCAGGCGGTTAGGCAACCCATAAAGGCGAAATAAAAATTACCTCCAAGTAATTCTATCCCTAAATACCATTTAAGTCCTGCAGAAGCAAAATACAATACACATAAATAAAGAAGAGCCATTTTATTCTTAAGCATCATTACATACATGGCACATACAATAATTGGAGTGATAATATTAATGGCAGCTAATTCTGTACTTCCAAAAGTTCGACTTAGACCAAAAGCAAGAAAAGAAAAGAAGGCACTAGCAATCAATAAAAAAACGATCGTACTTACAATTCGCTCTCTTCCATTATCTTCAAAATTAAATTTCTTCTGTTTTTCTTTTCCTTCCGTTAATAAAATAAAGAAAGGAATTAAATTGATAAAAGGAGTGAAACTAAATAGGTATTTTAAACCAATAATTCTATTGGTGCTTTTCAATCTACGCATGACCAATCGAGAAAGCAAAGTAATTGATCCTATGGATACTACAAGTCCATTAATCAACATATTCACTTGCCAACCCCAAATGCTATAAGAAATTCCTGTATTTAAAACAAAGCTCAATGAACTTCCTATCCCACAGATTAATAAAATAAAATACAACCAATACCCTCCGATAAATGGCCCTACAGGAAGATAGTTTTTCAAACCTAACCAATCTCCTTTTGCTTTTTCAAAATTATCTTTCTTTGCAAAGGATTCTCCTAGATAGATAAAATAATACAACACAAAAGGGACCATGATCGCACCTATACAATAAGTCAAAGATTCATCAATTTCTCTATAAAAAAGGCGAAAAACGTCACGACTAAATTGATGATAGCAATTTTCTGCTGCTGCCGCAAAATACCCACATCCAAACAAAACGACTACAGGCAAAATTCCATTTCTATGCCATAATCCTCGAACGATTCCATATATCGCAAACAATGGAAAAAATCCCAAGGCCACCCGAAGCAAATGATGGTCTTGATTTCCTAATCGATGAAAAATAAAAGTTAACAAGATTTGAGTTACCACTCCAATAACAAAGAAGGCAATAGCCTTATCTCTTTCTCTTTTAATTATAAAAGGAAAACTAAATATAATCCCATTCGTTAGTAAACCTAATGATCGGTAAAGTAAGGGTGATTTCATACTATCAATAAAATCAACGCCCTCTTTATAACCTAGATAATTCCATTTATAACCTACAAAATAATTGAAGATTAGAATCAATCCAGGTATAAAAGAAAACTGAAGAACCGTTTTTTGTTTTGCTGTAAATTTCATACTTGATAAAATAAAAAAGCCCTAGCAAGATACTAGGGCTTATCAAAGATAAAAAATCTAATCTTATTTTGAAATCATTAATTTTTCTGCGAAGGCATTTTCAGCAGTTCGTACTTCAATCAAATACATTCCATTGCTTAAATGATTTAAGTCTGCGGTATAATTAGCGGCTCGCGCATTGGATTGAGCAATTTCTTTTACTGTTTGACCCAATAAGTTTTTAACCGTAACCTGATAATCCATTCCTTCTTCATTCAATAAATCTATCTGAATAAACCCAGTGCTTGGGTTAGGAAAAATAGAAAGGTCATTTTTATTAATTGCAAAGTTTTGAGTACTTGTAGAACTTTCCAAAGGTAAATCCGCTCTAGGGCCTTCTAGCACACCACGAACAATATCAATTTGTCCTTGAGTAAAACTATTCATACAAGATTCTGCCGAATAATCCATAAAGTTTTCGATCATATCGATCATATCTCCTGGAGCTCCAGCATCGCAAGTATTTCGTGTAAAATCACAATCAAAATTCGCTTGTGAGCCACTATTGGGCGTATCTAACACGCCGTCATCATCTCCACAGCTATCTCCTCCAAGTAATCCTCCTCCATCTCCCCATATGTGTCGAAGACCAAGATAATGCCCCACTTCATGGGTCATTGTTCGTCCTCGAATATCGAGTACTCCAGTTCCTACATCAATCGGGTTTGGATTATTACTTCCTACCGTTCGGTAATCGACTACAATACCTTCTAAGTCTGCACTAGGTGCTTCTGAACCTGCTGGCCAATTCGATAATCCTGCTGGAGGATAAGCATAGCCTAAAATTTGCCCTAGAGGAATTCCATAAAGCGTTAATGGCTGTAATTCACAAATCCAAATATTCATATAATTTTGAGTATCCCAAGAATCACTTCCTCCCATGGAGGTATTTTTTACTTCATCTGGAAGTCCGGTCAAACTAGGTTCAAAATCATTGGTCGTATTTACGCGAACAATTTGTTCTAATTGGAATTCAACCATAGGGTCACCCACTACAGGAAGGAAGTCCGCTCGTACATCTGCTGCATCCGCATTCATTCTACGATAATCTGCATTTAGTCCAGCGATTTGGTTTAGGATAATACTATCTGCAAGATTTTCTTCAGCATCTTTCCAAACCACGTGCACCACTACCGGTATGGTATAGACACTTGATGCATTTCTAGTTAAAGCGCCTTTTTGTTTTGCTTGGTCAAAAGTATTACGAACAGCTTCATTAAAACCTGGGTGTTGATTTTCAACAGTTTCTAAAACCAATTCATGACCACAAAGTATATGAGATTGGGCTTCAACATTTCCCAGGTATAAAAAGGAAATAAGAAAAAAGGATAATAGAATTTTTTTCATTAGGATTTGTTTTTTGCTTTTATGCGCTGGAGGTATTATGAACTCCCCCCCTACATGAATTTTATATATCCCTTAAAAATACATAAATATGATTAGAATATATGAACAACTTCACAGAAAAAAAGGGACAATGAAAGGAAGAATATCATTTTTAAATACATAAAAAAAGCTACTTCCTTTTACAGAAAGTAGCTTTTCCTAATATTTTATTAGGGGTTATTCTATAAACAATTAGTTTACAGCTCCTGTTAATTCTTTACCAGGCTTAAATTTTACTACATTTTTAGCAGCAATTTGAATTGTCTTACCTGTTTGAGGATTTCTTCCTGCTCTAGCAGGTCGGTGGTTTACAGAATATGTACCAAATCCTACAAGAGTAACTTTATTTCCTCCTTTTAATGAGTCAGAAATTGCAGTTAACGTAGCGTTTAAGGCTTCAGTCGCTTGTGCTTTAGATAAACTAGCATCTTCGGCAATTTTGTTGATAAGGTCGCCTTTGTTCATAATGATTATTTTTATTTAGAGTATTAAAAATTCAGAGGACAAATTTATATCCTCTTTTGAAAAAAACAAATTTTTTATTCAAATATTACTGCAATTAGGCATGAAAAAGGCCATTTTTTGCGTTATTTAACAAGATTTCCAAGCAATCTTTATTATTTTTAGGCTTTGGAAGTCAAAAATCACTTAACTACAACTATTCAAATTCATTGATCATGAAAAAGAAATTAGCACTATTACTTGCTTCTGCATTCCTATTTTCTCTAGTTTTTAGCGTTTCTTCTTGTAACAAAGATGCTTCTTGCCCAGCATATAAAAGCTTACATAGCAAATCTGGTAAAGAGGGACTATCTACAAAAAAAGGAAAATCAAATCTTTTCCCCAAAGGGATGTAATTCTTCAATTAACACTTCAAAGTTAAGGACTCTATTTGAATTTTCCAAATTTGTTTAACTTTTTTGCGTAATTAACGTCACCTTATTGCTTTAACCTTGGGTCAAGTGCATCCGTCAATCCTTCTCCAATTAGATTGAATAAGGTTACCGTGATAAAGATGGCAAATCCAGGAAAAATGGCCATCCACCATGCCGCAGGTGCTTCTCGTGCAATAGCTAATAATTTCCCCCAAGTAATCACTTCTGTAGGTACACCTATTCCTAAGAACGAAAGGAAAGATTCAATCAGAATGGCTGCCGCAATACCAAATGCAACCGCAATAAATACAGGAGAAAGCGCATTAGGTATGGCGTGTTTTATCATAGAACGCATTCTTGAAAATCCTAAAGCGGTAGCTGCTTCAATATATTCTAGCTTACGTACTCGTAATAATTCTGCTCGAATGAATCGAGCGATCCCTGTCCAACCAACTAATCCAATCACCATCATTACATTAAAAATAGAAGGCTTTGTAATGGCGACTACAGCCAAAATTAACACTAATCGTGGAATAGAATTCACCACTTCTATTAATCGAGTTACTAAAATATCTAAAGGAATCGCTACTTTCTTTCCTAAAAATGGAATCTTTTTAAACAGGTAAGCCAGTACATTAGGTATGGCCATAATAAGAATAAAGATAAGAACTCCCCATCCAATTTGTCCGACAAACTTCCCAAAACCTGTAGATAAGGCATCGCCTATTTCATAACTTCGAGACGTAAATCCATAAAAGAACGCGGGTAAGAAAAATAATAAATTGAGTATCAACCGCCCTCTAGAGATCTTAAAGTTTTTATCTCCAAAAAATCCAGCGAGTGCGCCCATTATTATTCCAATGATCACGGCAATTCCCATAGCCACAATACCTACCATAAAAGCGATACGTGTCCCGTGAATCATTCCAGCAGTCAAATCTCGTCCAATCTCATCCGTGCCCATCCAATGTCGCCAAAAGGTGGACTTCACATCTTGGTTATCAAATGGACCTACGAAGTTGTTTTTATAATCGTGATTGTGAGGTAAATAGGGTATTATTGGCCAAATGGCAAAACCATAATCAAGATCTTTCCATTCTACATTATGAAATTCTTTGGGCCATTTTCCAATACCTAAACTCACACTATATTGCTTTAGCACAGGGAAATAAGTCTTTCCTTGATAGGTACACATGATCGGTTTTTCATTCGCAATAAAATCTGCGAAAATGGCGATCAAGGCCAAAAACATCACAAAGTATAAGGAATAAAGTGCCCGTTTATTTTTCTTAAACTGCATCTTCACATACTCCCAATAACTGATCTCTGGATTAGATTGAGGTCCTTGTATACCTTCTTGATCGGCGGCTACTTTTTTATTTTTTCTATTAAAGAACATAACTTTAATTTTGGATAATCTGTCTAAATGGATTAATCATATGTAATTCGCGGATCGGCTACGGCATATAATATGTCCGCAATAAGGTAACCGATCATTGTCAATAATGCTGACATTAATACTACCGCAAATACAAAAGGATAATCAGGATACTTAATCGCTTCAAAAAGCTGTCTACCCATTCCTGGAATAGTAAAAATAATTTCAATCACAATCGATCCTGAAATCATTAATGGGAAGATGTTGGCAAACAAAGTAATGATTGGCAATAAGGAATTTCGAAATGCATGTTTCCAAATTACAGTCTTTTCTTCTAAGCCTTTAGCACGTGCTGTACGTACATAATCTTGTCGAAGCACAGATAGCATTCCTCCACGCATTTGTCGCGACAAGAAGGCTAAACTTCCATAAGTCCAACAAAACAAGGGTAAGACTAAGTGATAAGCTCTGATTCCAATTTTTTCAAAAAATCCAGCCCCTTCTACATTTCCTAATCCATAAGGAGGAAACCAATTCAGGTAATCTGGTTGACATAAAAAAGTAATTAATAAAGTAGCTACCCAGAAACTAGGTAGTGAGTATAGAATAAATAAAATCGTGGTTACTACGCTATCTGTTTTTGTTCCTTTCTTTCTTGCAGAAAATACACCTAAAGGAACCGAAATCAAATAAGTCAGTATAATAGAAATGATACTAATGATCATCGTCCAGAATAAATAATCGCCAATTTTTTCAGAGATGGGTCGCTTATCTTCAAAAGATTTTCCAAAATCAAACCGAATGAATCCAGCACTCCAGTTGGGATTATAATCATGTAAACGATCTGCTTTTATTGAACAATTTGCAGCCATATCAATCATACCGACTTCTGGTGCGATTTTGACTTGTTGTCCTTTTTTCAAATTAATATAAACCGTTTCTTTTCCGTCTTGAATAGCCGCATAAGAAATCTTCATCAACTTCTCATTGGTTTGCGCATCTTTAATTGCAAGTATCTCTGCACTTTGTGAAGATCGTTTGACACTAGATCTTGGCACTTTAATTTTAAATCTATGATAAGACTCTTCGGTAGCCGTAATCGTATTTGATGCCGATTGATCTAAGGCATAATTCATTGCAGGCAATTTGTCTTTTTTCAAAAACAAAGGACGGTTTCCAAAAAGCCATCGATGATATTGATTATTGAACCCATACCAACTAAATCGAGGCACCTTCTTTTTCCAAGGAGTCGCTGTTTTCCGCATAGTAGCATACTTATCTTTTACCTCATTCAATTTAGGTAATACGCGAGCGGTAGAAGGAAAAGCCGAAGCATATTTTTCAATATTCACAAAAGCTTTCTGGATGGTATTATCATCATAATTGATAAACATATCATTCGTACTAGCTTTCATTTTTATCAAAGCATCGGGATTCAATGAATCTTTTTCAATCGCATTGACTTGATTATAAAAGACTTTAGCCGTTTTATAATAATCATCAATTTCCGTCCAATTTCCATATTCGTTGACTAAACGATTGAGGTTATTCCGCTCCGATTGGATAGGAATTCGATACATGGTATCTGGATAAGCTTTTGATGTAAACGCAAAATAAAACACAGGCAAATCAAGGCCTAGTTCTTTTCTTGTTTCATTATACGCTTGTGGCGGAATGGGCTCTCCTTCAGGAGTAGCTCCTAACATTTTTTCTACAGGATCGCCAGGAGCCGCTAAGCTCAACATAAAAATCACTATAGAAATGATTAGTAAAGTCGGGATGAAAATCAACACCCGTTTTATCACATATTTAAACATAATCCTCGGACTATTAAAGGGTTTTTAAAAAATAATCGTTTTCCGAAATTGTTCTCGGAGAGAATTTAGTTAGCTACAGGTTGAGATACCGTGAACCCGTTGGTCCAATAACCTGGACGAATACCAGATCCATAACTATTTCCAAATCGACTATGAATAGCAATTCTTTCTTTTTCTGCTAATAAGAAAATATAAGGAATTTCATCATGGATGATTTGGTGCAATTTATGATACATTTTGTACCGTTTTTGAGGATCTAATTCTACACGTAAATCTTCAATAAGTTGATCACTTGCCGCATTTCCAAAACCGGTATAGTTTGAACCTTCTTCATTTGCAGAGTCTGTGTGCCAAATTTGTTTAGGATCGCTTTCAAAAGGAGAAGAAATCCAACCTAATACAACCGTTTCAAATTTATGCACTTTTAAGTTTTCTGTAATTACTCCCCAATCAAGAGAAACTACTTCTACTTTGACTCCTACTTTTCTTGCGGCTTCTTGGAAAATCAAACAAGCCGTTTCTCTACGTTTGTTTCCACTATTATAATTTAACGTAATGGTAAAATCTTCTACTTTTCCATCAAACTCTTGATCTAAGGTACCATCACTATTGCTATCCTTCCATCCAGCTTCCGCAAGTAATGCTTTGGCTTTCTCTAAATCATGAGGATAAGGTTTTACATTCGGATTTAAACGTTCTTTCAAGGAAGGGTGCGTAAAACAAGAAACGGGTTCTCCTAAACCATAACAATACGATTCAATCAACTGAGGAACATTCATGATATGGGCCATGGCTTTTCGAGTTCGAACATCTTTGAATTTTTCTAAGCGCAGGTTGATTGCCAAATAATCATAAGAGAATTTTGGTGGCGTAAATGTATTATACTTAGCTTTAAAGTTATCACTCTTTCTAAGATCATCTACAAAATCTTTATTTTTGATGCCATACATCGCATCTAGCTTTTCTCCTTTCAAGGCCACCGTTGCAGTAGCTAAATCATTGATACTTTCGTAAATGATTTTACTTGGATAAGCTTCAAACCAATGGTTTTTATCTGGCACGCTATGTCCCCACCAATCTTTTTTCAACGTAACAACTACCCGTTGATTCGTTTCCCAACGATCAAAGTTATAAGGTCCAGAACCTATAACTACTTCTCTTTGGAATTTAGGGCCATTATATTGCTCTGCAAATCGTTTGATTTCAGCATTGTTTTTTAATTCTTTTGCTCCTTTCGCATCTTCATACAATTCCTTCACTGTAAACTTGGCCATGATATTATCTGGATCATACACGTAAGAAGGGATAATATAAAAATCGGAAAGTGACGATTCGATAATCATATAAGGCTCGGCATAAAGAATAGTAAATTTCTTTGGATTTTCTTTATCTACAATTACATCCATCACTTTGTCAAAATAAGGTTTTAAGGCCTTACTCTTCGTTTCTGGATTTTTTAACACTTTAAAAGAAAAAGCGACATCATTACCTGTGATTGCTTCCCCATTATCCCATTTAGCTTCAGGACGAATTTCCATATCAACGGTAACTCTTCCATCATCTTGTTTAGTAATAACAGGTCGTTCTTTAGCTAAAACAGGTACAATTTGATTCGTTTTAAAATCAATATGTAATAAGTTTTGAAAAATTGCATAACTGATAATGGTAGAACCATTATCATTCGCATTTAATGGAGTCATTTCTTCCGGATCAGACAATTGGTGGGTGATAACCGTATCATCGACTTTATCTGAGGTGGTTGAGGTGGAGTCTCCACAACTACTAAAAAGTAGCGCGATTATTCCCCAAAACATCAATTGATTTTTAAACGTCATGAGTGGATTTATTTTTTAAAAGTGATTTAGATTTTGTTTACTTGTCTCATTTTCCATACTATATATAAAGTCTTAGAAAATGATAATTTGCTTAAAAATAGCAAGTTTCGGCCATTTTACAAACCCGATTGCATGGAATAACATTTTAGAGGGTTAATCCCTTCCTTTTCAAGCAATCAAAAGGTAAATGATTTGACTTATTTTTATTCTTTTTCAAAAAAAAAGTAGGAATGAAATTTCATCCCTACTCCAATATTTTTAGTTAACAAGAATTGTTTAATCCTCCATAACCATTACTTCCTGTAAGCTTGGAATATAATAGCCTGGCACCATTCCTGTGAAATTTACATTGTCAAACTTTTTGCTCACAGCGATACGATTTTGTGTCGCATTGATAAAGATGTAAGGACATTCATCATCAATAATTTTTTGCAATTCATTGTAAATTGCTATTCGTTTTGGTTTATCTAATTCTCTACGAAGGTTGTCAATTAACTCATCACTTCGAGGCGTACCGAAAGAGACATAATTACTTCCGCCATTTGCAGAGGAAGTATGCCAAATTTGTTTTGGGTCACTTTCTAATGGAGAAGAACCCCAAATACCATAATACATCTCAAATTTATGTGCTTTTAAATCTCCTTGCATTACAGAGAAGTCAATACTTCGTGGCTCGATTTGAATCCCTGCTTTTTTACAAGATTCTTTATACATTAATACGCCTTGTTCACTTGTTTTTGCTCCGTTCGGGAAAATAAAATCAATAACAAACTCTGTAACTTTTCCATCAATGTTTTTATCTAGTGTACCATTCCCATTGCTGTCTGTCCAACCCGCTTCTGCCAATAGCTTTTTAGCTGCTTCAATATCTTGTTGGTATACTTCTAAATCTGCATTTATGAATTCTTTTTTAGATGGGTGGATAAAAGAAGTTACTCGTTCCGCAAGTCCGTAGAAGATGGTATTTCCATATTCATTAGCGTCCATAAGAAGACGTAAAGCTTTTCGTGTTTTTACATCTTCAAATTTAGGATGTCTAAGATTCATACCGAAATAAGAATATAAAAACTGAGTGGGTGTTCCTGTATGAAATCGACTATTAAAATCTTCATCTTCTCTCATTTCTTTAACAAAAATACGAGGGTTGATTCGGTTCATTGCATCAATTTTTCCTCCTTTTAAGGCAACTGTTGCAGTGGTAGCATCATTAATCACTTCGTACACAATCTCATCCATATTGGCATCAAACCAATGGTGTTCTTTTTTGAGTTTATGACCATACCAATCTTTTTTTAATTTATAAATTAATCGCTGATTGGTTTCCCATCGATCAAATTTATATGGCCCAGAGCCAGAAACCACTTCTCTAGAGAATTTAGTTGAATTAAATTCTTTTCCAAAACGAATAAGATTATCATCCTTTTCCATTTTAGCCATTGGTGTATTCGCCATTTGTTTAACGGTATATTTTTTCATGATACCATCTACATCATAGACATAGCTTGGAATAATCATTAAATCAATCAAAGCCGATTCCATTAACATATAAGGTTCTTTACAAACCAAAGTAAATTTCATAGGATTTTCTGCGTCAATGACAACGTCTTCAATATACTCAAAGTACAAACGTAAATGTGCATTATCAACCGTTGGATTTTTCATTACTTTTAAACTAAATGCTACATCTTCAGGAGTAATTGGCGTGCCATTATCCCATTTAGCTTCTGGGCGCATTTCTAAGGTCATCTCTACTTTACCATCATCTCTTGTTTTGATTTCTGGTCTTGAGGTAGCCAACATAGGAACTATTTCACTACTAAACCAATCCATAGTAATTAAAGACTGAAAGGCACGTTCAACCAACAAACCTCCAAAGGCTGTTGTTCGGTTATAAGGATTCAGTGATTTAGGTTCACCTAAGGTATATTGTATAAATTTGCCATCTTGCTTGTATTCAGTATCTCCAGATTGATTACCTCCAGTTGTAGTAGATTCTCCTCCACAACTACTTAAGCAAAAAGTAAATAGGGCAATAGTAAACAGATAAGAAAAAATTTTGTTAAACATAAGAATTTATAGTTAGCATAGTGTTAGATAATTGATGCAAAATAACGAAATAAATATGAGTAATTCATATATTCAGTAGTTCATAAACCAATGAAATGCGCATTTTTGTCACTTCTTTATTGTTTTTGACAAAACGATGAAGTCGAATTTCATGTAATACCGTAATTCTTAACGTGCGGATGTTTTAAATTAAAAAAATAAGATGAAAACTGTTTTAATTAGTGGCGGTACAGGTTTAATAGGAAGTCGTTTGACTACATTACTCTTAGAAAAGGGATATCAAGTTAAGCATTTAAGTCGTAGTAAAAAAACGAATAGCACTATTCCTACCTTTCAATGGGACATCGATGCACAAACGATAGAAGAGGAGGCCATGATTGGCGTGGATGCTATTATCCATTTAGCTGGAGCGGGTATTGCGGATAAGGCATGGACTAAAAAAAGGAAAAAAGAAATTATTGAAAGTAGAGGAAAGGGGGCTACACTTTTATATAAAAAAATAGAAGGTTTAAAGGAAAAACCCAAAACATTTATAAACGCAGCAGCAATCGGATATTATGGTGATCAAGGAGAGGAATGGGTCGATGAATTAAGTCCTCCAGGTCAAAAGGGTTTCCTTCCAGAAAGCTGTGTTGCATGGGAAAAATCATTAGATCAACTCCAAGATTCTTCTATCCGAATGTTAAAATTTCGCATAGGGATTGTGTTATCTACGAAAGGGGGAGCAATGGAAAAATTGATGGATAGTTTTAAAGTCCGTACAGCAGCTTACTTAGGAGATGGCCAACAATTTTATTCTTGGATACATCTTGACGATATGTGTCGTGTGCTCATTGCTGGTTTAGAAAATGAAAATCTTTCTGGTGTTTATAATGCGGTCAGTCCAAATCCTGCTCGAAATAAAACGATTGTAGAAACAATTGCCAACGTTTTACCTGGTAAATATTTAATGGTGCCTGCTCCAAAATTTGCATTAAAATTAGTATTGGGTGAACGTATAGAAATGGTATTAGGTAGTACAAGAGTTTCTTCAAAAAAGATCGAATCTACAGGTTTTCAATTTCAATTTCCTCAATTAGAAGAAGCCATTGCCCATTTGATTAAACACCAGTTATAAAAAAAGCCGATCCATTTTAAAGATCGGCTTCATATTTTCTATTTGGAATATTGTTATTGTTCCTCTGTTGTTTGATCTCCTAGGATATTTGTGCCTTCAATTTTATAAATATCATCACAACAATTCGGATGATCTTTAAAACTTGAACCTTCTCTATTGGAAGAGAAATAACCACTATCATCTGAATCTAATCGTAAATAATAATCATCTCCGCTAGAGTTAATTGGGAAGCCAACATTTGCTGCTTTATCCCAAAATCTTTGACTTCCAGCAATTCGATAAATATCGTAACCTCCAAATCCAGAAGGTACATCTGAACTATAGAATAAAGATTCGAAATCAAATTTATAGAATGGTGTTGTTTCATTAAAATCACTATTTACCCGACTACCTACATTATATGCACGTGTAAATTCTCCATTTGCTAAACGCATAGAATACCAAATATCAAATCCTCCAAAGCCTCCAGGGCGATTAGAAACAAAATATAATATTTCTCGGCCATACTCATTGACACTGGAAGCGGGTTGCATACTTAAAAATCCTGGTCGATTTACACCTACATTCAATCGTTTTACTTCTTCTACTTTTCCTTCTTCTGTCAAAGCTCCCATAAAAATAGCACAATCTGCTACACCATCTGCGGAAAGACCACATCGAGTGAAAAATAAAGTTTTACCATCTACAGATAAGAATGGATCGCTATTTTGATAGCCTGCACGATTGACTTCTCCTGGCAAATTAACCACTTCAGGTTTTCTATCTCCTGGATTCATCGCCATACGAACCAAACTTCCTTGACTAGAAATGCTAGTAAAGATTAAGAAATCTCCGTTAGATGTTCCTCCATTTTCAGAGGTTCCAGTGTTGATGTTATCACTTAATCGGCTGATAGAATAGTTTCGATCTGGGCGACTAGAGACCGCTTGTTTACAACCAATAATATTTTGAGCGGTCAAATGATACTCTTCTTCATTGGGTTTCATCCCTAGATATTTATCAAAATTTTCTAGTGCTTTATCGTATTGTCCCATATGCTTTAAAGCAACAGCGTAGTTATAACGTGTTTTAGGATATTTATTTTCCGATTGCAATCCTAATTTACAATAGTCATGTGCTGCCTGATAATTACGCACAGCTAATGCCGTTTCGCCCAAACGATATAAAGCATATTTATGATTTGGTTTTTGGCTAATTACTGAAGAATAGTATTGATAGGCCCCCACTTTGTCTCCCATTTCATACAATTCGTCGGCTAATTCAATGGCCTCTTTGGGTTTCAAACTCATAACTGTAGGGTTAACTACAGGAATAGTTGTCAAAATCTCATCTTCTAATTTCTTGCTTTTCGCTTTCTGGCCATATAGGTTAGGCATAACAAAAGAGACAATCAGGATTAAAATAAGCGCTCTCATAACAGTTAAATTTTACTTTAAGATTTAGTGGTTAGGGCTATAAAAATAATAAACCTATTGGATAACCACTAATTATAATATAAATAAAATGAGA
>JAHDCJ010000007.1:32178-74019 GCA_020629935.1 Saprospiraceae bacterium
GTTCCAATTCCTCTAGGAACAATCGTTACTTTTACTAAAGGTGAAGCGTGTTCTAAAAACCATCCACAAATGGCGTGACCTGCTTCATGATAAGCAATCACACGTTTTTCATTTGGTGAAATGACTTTATTTCGCTTCTCTAAGCCTCCAATCACTCGGTCTAAAGCATATTGAAAATCATCCATTTCTACCGCCGACTTTCCTCTTCTAGCTGCGACTAGTGCAGACTCATTACATACATTGGCAATATCTGCTCCTGCAAAACCAGGTGTTTGTTCGGCAAGTACAGCTGGATCGATTTCATCACTTACTTTAATCGGTTTCAAGTGCACTTTAAATATTTCTGTTCGACCATTTAAGTCTGGTTTATCAATACCAATTTGGCGATCAAAACGACCTGGTCTCAACAAAGCCGTGTCTAATACATCTGGGCGGTTTGTAGCAGCCATTAGGATGACCCCTTTTTCTGTACTAAAACCATCCATTTCTACCAATAATTGGTTTAATGTATTTTCTCGCTCATCATTTCCTTGCATCGCACTACGTCCACGAGCACGGCCAATCGCATCAATTTCATCAATGAAAATAATACAAGGCGCTTTTTCTCTAGCTTGTTTAAATAAATCACGTACACGTGAAGCTCCAACCCCAACAAACATTTCTACGAAATCAGAACCAGATATCGTAAAGAAGGGGACACCTGCTTCTCCTGCTACTGCCTTCGCCAATAACGTTTTACCTGTACCTGGAGGGCCAACTAACAATACGCCTTTAGGTATTTTACCTCCTAAGGCAGTATATTTTTTAGGATGTTGTAGAAAATCAACCACTTCCATGACTTCTTCTTTAGCTTCTTCTAAGCCTGCCACATCCTTAAATGTTACATTTACTTTAGAGTCTCGATCAAATAAAGTAGCTTTTGATTTTCCAATGTTAAAAATCTGACCGCCTGGGCCACCGCCACCCGCACCGACTCTACGCATAATAAATACCCAAATCAGTACGATAATAAAAATGGGGATAACCCAACTCAACACATCTCCCATAACATTTCGACGGGTTTCATAGGTTGGGTAAACAGGCGCCACATCAGAAGCCGCTGATAAAGCCTCTAATTTTCGTTCAAAAGTTTCTACAGAACCAATGTTGAAGGTATAATGAGGTCCTTTGTTGGGATATCTAAAACGAGTTTTAGCTACATCTTCGTAGTTTTTATCTCCTAATTTTTCTTCATCGATATAAACATGTGCAATTTTATCATTGATGACTACCAATTTGGTGATGTCTCCTCGTTTTATTGTTTCCTCAAACTTCCCCCACTGTAAATCTTTTACTGTGGTGTTTAAACTTAGCAGATTTACTCCTAAGATAATCAAGGCGATGATACCATAAATCCAGTAATAGCTGAACTTAGGCATTAGAGGCTTGTTGCCTCCTTCCTGATTATTATTTTTATTTTGAAAATCATTATCCATTAAAGATTAATTTTTTAATTGTTATGTGTGGGACTATAAACCTATTGAACGTGCAATTTGTTTAAAAGATACCCTTTTTAAAGATTTTCGAAAACGGTAACCTTTGCATCACTCCACAGATCTTCTATATGATAAAATTCTCTGGTTTCTTGATGAAAAATATGGACGACCGTATTGAAATAATCGACTAAAACCCAGCTACAGTTACTTAAGCCTTCCACATGATTAGGAATTTGACTATGTTCTTTCTTTAAGTTAATCACAATGCGATCAGCAATAGCCTTCACTTGGGTATTGGATGTACCATGACAAATAATGAAAAAATCAGTGGGTGCCCCATCAAGACCTTTCAAATCCATCACAACAATATCAATTCCTTTTACGTCTTGAATACTATCTACAATCAACTGATTTAATTCAGCTGGGCTAATTTGTTTTTCTTGTAAATTATTTTTTGAATTCAAATTTATCGTTTCAAATGAGTAATTAAATATGTCTCTTTGTTTTTCCTACGACATTCTAGATAGGAAAAATATTTTATGTTCTATTATTCTTTACTTATATTTCGAACAAATAAGATTTATAAATATCCATAAATCAATTGGCCTAAGGTACTACTTCTAATTAATAATGTAAAGTAAAGTTACATATTGACTATGGTAAACAACACACTTTTTGTAGGAAAGGTTTTCTTTTCTGAAAAAAGCTTAGATTCAACTAACCAATTTGCTCTTAATTTAATAGCAAAAAGCAATCCAAGTGAAGGAACTGTCATTTCGGCTTATGAACAACGGGCAGGAAAAGGCCAATATGGCAGAGAATGGAATGCACAAGCGGGTAAAAACTTAACCTTAAGTATTATTTTATACCCTAATTTTTTACAGGCCAAACAACAGTTTCTGTTAAGTCAAGCCATTGCTTTAGGTGTAAAAGATTTCTGCGAACAAATACTACCCAATGAAGTAATCAAAATAAAATGGCCAAATGATCTGTTTATTAATGGTAAAAAAGTAGGCGGAATTTTAATTCAAAATGGGCTTCGTGGCGCAACTATAAAAAGTGCAGTCGTCGGTGTAGGAATAAATATTAACCAAATGGACTTCCCTTCTTCTATTCCCAATGTAACTTCATTTCAAAAAATTAGTACAATAGAATATAACTTAGCGGATTTAATTCCTTCCTTCTGTAAAGCCATTGAAATTCGATATTTACAGATCAAAGGAAAAAATAAACGAAATATTCACAACGAATATGAAAATGCATTGTTTCGAAAGGAAGAAAATGTCTCCTTTGAATTAAAAGACATCGGAATGATAGAGGGAGTAATTATAGGTGTAGAGGAAACTGGTGAATTGAAACTTTGGCGTAATAATAAAATCGAACAGTTTAATTTAGGTCAACTAAAAATGAAAATTTAGGATAAAAAAAAGGGACCCTCTCGAACAATATCGAGACGGCCCTTCATCCAAAAAACAAAAAACACGCTCAACCTCAGTTTACCCTATTGGATAAACAAAATCTTAGACTCGTATTCTGGTTATCTAGAGGCATGTTTTTTGATGTATTTGGTTTTAATTATTCATTGTCTTAACCCTTTTGTTTGATTACACTTGTAAATACGTCGTTTTTTAAATTTGCATTTTATTTTTTTGACAACAATTGTGACATGAAAACAAAAGCGTTCATTATATATCGTGCTATTTTATTACATTTAAAATCTCGATTTGTTGAAAAAAAACCATTCATTTTTTAACACTTTTAAAATAAATAACTTGAATTTTGTAAAAATCATAGGACTCTTTCTTTTATCTATATGGTCAATTGTTCTCTCAGGACAAGAATTAATCATGTCTGATAAGGTACCTGTCCATAATGACAATTCAAGTTTACTTATCGGAAAAATAGATTCTACGGTATTAGTCCTCCGCGAACGCAATGAAGGCTATTTGGTAAAAGGCTTTAATCATGACTTAGAAGAAGTCTTAGATAAAAAGATTGAAGGTCTTCCCAAAAAAGGCAAAATCCTTAAAGTAATTCGTGGGAAAAAAGATTTTACTTGTTTCTTTAGACATTCCCTAAAAGGAAAAACCTTATTAACCGCAGTAAAATTAAATGCTCAGGCAGATACCTTGCAATCCGTTTTCATCAAAGAAATTGAAATAAAATACGGTTCATATCTTAAATTTTATGTGTCAGAAGATCGAAATAAAATATTAATTTTTGATGGAGAAGCCACGCAATACATTTATGGAACTACATTCGATATTTCTAAAATGAATATTCAATGGAATCAAGTCTTCAATATCAACTCCTTTAATCTTGAACGTGATTTTCTAGAGGCTGTAATTACCAATCAAGGAAACGCATTTTTTATTTTAGAACGAGACAACAAAAAATCAAAAAGAAATACTACTCGATTTGAGGTGGTTTCCTACGAAGCAATTAGTGCTAAAAAATCAACTTATGATCTTTCCTTAAAAGGTCGGATGTGGTTTGATGTAGCCTTTTCTTTTGACAACCTCAATAAAAAACTTTTAGCTGTAGGACTTTATACCAATAAAAAGTATGGAGAAACAAATGGCACTTTTCTACTTTCCGTTTCCAATGAAAATCCAGAAAAATACCAACTTACTTTCCATGAATTTGATACTCGATTCATTACCACAGTGCTAGGGAAAGAACCCAAATCAGAAGTCGGCTTTGGAGATATCAGTATCCAAGAAATTGTACATCGAAGAGATGGCGGCGTATTAATGATTGCAGAAAGAAATAAAAAGTATTCTCGAAAAACAACCTCGTCTGGTGGTTTTTATGGACAAGAATCATTGCCCGTATTTCGAATCGATTATTATTTCAATGACATCATGTTGATTTCAATTAATCCTGATGGTCAACTCCATTGGCGACAACTGTTACGCAAACGCCAATATTCGCAAGATGATGGGGGAGAGTATTCTTCTTATTTTTTATTAAAGTCGAAAAACAATCTACGATTCATCTTTAATGAAGAAATTAAATCCGATGCCAATGTAAATGAATACATTGTTTTGGCTGATGGAAGAATCAAAAGAAAAAGCCTTTTTAATGTAGAAGAACATCGTTTAGCCATCCAACTACGGAAAGGAATCCAAATCGCGCACAATCAATTTATTGTTCCTAGTGAAAGAAAAGGCGATTTGAAAATTGTAAAGTTAGTTTATTAGCGCTCTACCATTACGCATTACCAAAGGTTTTATTAAATTTGTGCAAAACAAATTTTAAACGGGTGCTTAACATTTTTCGCAATAACAATCCATTTACCATTTTAGCAGTCATAATCTATGCATTGCTTATCCGCTTAAGTGGTTTTCTATACCCTGAAGCAGGTAATATTTTGTCTAGTGGCGTGTTAAGTGATTGGATATACCAATGGGTTCCTTATGAGAGTCTAGGAGCAAAAATCTTAGCCATTTTCATCGTTGTAGTTCAAGCAGTCATGGTCAATTACTTAGTCAATAGCTACAAAATTGCTAAGTTCAACACCTACTTTCCAGCTATTTTTTATATCCTATTACTTTCTTTCTTTCAAGAGACCCAAAACTTGAGTCCTTTACTCATGGGCTTAACCTTCTATATTGTGGCTTTTATTGAATTATTTGGCGTTTATCGTAAACATAGAAGTGCGAGTAATATTTTCAATGTAGGTTTTTGGATTGCTATTGGTAGTTTGTTTTACTTTTCTATTATTGTATTTTTCATCTTCGCAATTATTGGGTTATTGAGTTTAAGCAATTTTAAATTGGGTGATTTTTTAATCCTACTCATTGCCTTTTTTATTCCATATTTTCTTCTAGGCACCTATTTTTTCTGGGAAGATGGATTTAATGTTTTCCTCCAAAATCAAATCTCTTCAAATTTAGGATTTCTTGATTTTCAAGGATTTTATGGCTGGGCAGCTTTCTTAAAACTAGGGTTAGCTGGAGCCGTAGCGTTACTTGGTGTGTTAAGTAGTCAACAATATTTTTCACGAACAAAAATACAAGTTCAAAAATATCTTGGGCTTTTTTATTGGTCTTTAGTTATTGCTGGATTAAGTATATTTTTTCAAGCCAACATACAAGCTGAACATTTAATTATAATTTGCGTTCCATTATCCGTATTTTTGGCTTTGACTTTTTCTAATTTAAAAAATAAACCCGTAGCTGAGTTTTTTCATCTTTTTTTACTCGTTTTATACTTTGGTTTTGTTTATCGAGAAAAAATAATTGAACTCATTACTAGCTAATAAAATTGATTACTTATGAAATTTGGTGTTGTTGTTTTTCCAGGATCTAATTGCGATAGTGATATGCTTCATGTCATTGGTGAAGTTATGAATCAAGAAGTACATGAGTTATGGCATAAAAAAACCGACCTTTCTGATTGGAATGAAGGGGATTGTATTGTACTCCCTGGTGGTTTCTCTTATGGAGATTATTTACGTTCTGGAGCCATTGCGAGTCATTCTCCAATCATGCAGGCGGTAATTAATTTTGCTCAAAGAGGCGGCTATGTTTTTGGCATTTGTAATGGGTTTCAAATCCTTTGTGAAAGCGGTTTATTACCTGGCGCATTATTGAGCAACACCAACCAAAAATTCATTTGCAAAAACGTATATTTAAAAGCAACTACCAATGAAAGTGCCTTGACTTCTCAAATTGAAAAATCAAAGGCGCTTTGTATTCCTATTGCCCATGCAGAAGGACGATATTTTGCGGATGAAGATACGCTAAATCAATTGGTTAAAAACGATCAAATCTTATTTCAATATTGCGATGAATCAGGAAGGGTTAATGACGAATCAAATCCAAATGGTTCCTTAAATAATATTGCAGGTATCTGCAATGCCAATCGAAATGTCTTTGGTATGATGCCACATCCCGAACGCGCTTCCGAAGCTATTTTAGGTAATACTGATGGACGTGTACTGTTCGAATCGCTTATTGAAATGACCCACATTGGTGCTTAATACGTTACCCCAAAATAGCGAATATCACCCTCCCCTTTGCTTAAACAAAAAAGCTTCTTTGATTTTAAATAAGCGTTAAGTAATTCATCCTCACGAATTACTTAACGTTTATTTAACGGTTGGTTATGCAATGCCATCGTATATTTATAGGTCTTATTGTTGTATCCTGTTTTTTTATGGTATTTTTTTCAAAAGAAATCAACTAAACAAATAAACCAAAACACATGAAATATTTATTTTCTGGAATCTTAAGCCTTTTATTCTGCGCCCAAGTATTTGCTCAGGATAGCCCAATCAAATGGTCTTTTGAAGCGAAAGCATTAGAAGATGGAATTTATGAACTTCATTTTCAAGCAGATATTGAAGGCGAATGGTATTTATACTCCCAATTCTTAAATTCTGAAGATGGCCCTATTCCTACTTCTTTCGAATTTGAAAAAGTAAAAGGAATAGAATTGCTTGGGAAAACAGAAGAAATCTCCGACGTTATTCAAAAGTTTGATGATATGTTCGCTATGGAACTCAAATATTTCAAACATGAAGCTAAATTCGTACAAAAAGTAAAAATTACAGATCAAACAAAACTCGCAAAGGGATTTCTTACTTTTATGACCTGTAATAACGAACAATGTATGCCTCCAACCGACATTGACTTCGAATTTATTTTAAAATAATTGAAATATCTTCATTAGCTTTTTATTTTTACCCTAATAAAAACTCTCACCAACATGTATAGATGCTTCTTTCTTAGTATAATATTAAGTTTTTTCGTCAGTTTTACTTTCGCACAAGACGAAGTAAAATGGTCTTTTGATTCCGAACAAGTCGGTGATAAAGAATTCGATCTCGTATTTAAAGCTGTCGTTGCCGAAGGATGGCATTTGTATTCTCAAAATATTGAAGAAGGTGGACCTATTCCCACAAGCTTCAATTTTGAAGATATCAAAGGGTATGAAGTTGTAGGAAAAGCCAAAGAACTAGGTGATCTCAAAGAAGAATTTAGTTCCGTTTTTGGAATGAAATTACGCTATTTCAAAAAGAAAGCTACCTTCAAACAACGCGTAAAGCTTACCGATGACAAGGCCAATGCCACAGGTTATCTTACTTTCATGACTTGTAATGATCGAACTTGTCTTCCTCCTACAGATATTGATTTTGATTTTAGCTTAGCTGCTAAAAAAGAAGCTCCTAAGGAAGAGCCGAAAGAGGAACCCAAAGAAGAGCCAAAGGAAGAACCGAAAGAAACGCCTAAGGAAGAACCCAAGGAAACACCAAAAGAAGAACCCACAAAGCCAAAGGAAGAGCCAAAAGTAAATACTAATACAGGCAAAACTTCCGTAGATAAACCCAAAGAGGAACCGAAAAAAGAACCCACGAAACCTAAGGAAGAGCCGAAAGAAAAGGAAGAACCAAAGGAGAAAGAAGAGCCAAAGGACGATGGACCAAACGAAACATGGGATCATGACGAACCAGTAAAATGGTCTTCTACAACCGAAAAATTGAATGAGGATGAATACCTTATTTCTTTTGATGCGAAAGTAAAAAAAGGATGGGTAATCTATTCTATGTTTGGGCCAAAAGACGATGGCCCTATTCCTACAGAAATCGAATTTGAGCCTGAAGAAAGCGTAAAACTCCTCGGTAAACCTACCGAAGAAGGAAATAAAAAGTCAGGTTACGATAAGATTTTTAAAATGAACGTAACCAAATTTTCTGACGATTTTAAAATCACACAAAAAATCAAAGTAGTCGATGCGACTAAACCAGTAGAAGGTTATGTTTCATTTATGACTTGTGATGATAAACAATGTATTCCTTTACAACATGATTTTAGTTTTCCTTTAGGAAGTGAAAATGCGTCTAATAACACCTCTACCCCTAGTGGACCAAAAGTTACGGGTGAAGGATATAATGAAATGATCGCTTTTGGAGAACCGATCCAAGCTTGTAGTGAGACCAAAGACATGTCTGGTCTTTTAAAGATTTTTATTTTAGGATTCCTAGGCGGATTAGTTGCCCTAATTACCCCTTGCGTTTTCCCAATGATTCCTTTAACGGTAAGTTACTTTACTAAGAAAAGTTCGAGTAAAGCAAAAGGTATTTCTAATGCCTTAATTTACGGAATCTCTATCATTTTGATTTATGTTTCTTTAGGGATGACATTGACACTCATTTTTGGCCCGCAGGTCATGAATGAACTTTCCACCAATGCGATTCTTAATTTATTATTCTTTGCTTTATTTGTCATCTTCGCCTTTTCATTCTTTGGGTATTTTGAAATCACTCTACCTAGTTCTTGGTCTACAAAAACAGACCAAATGGCAGATAAAGGTGGATTTCTTGGAATCTTCTTTATGGCCTTTACTTTAGGTATTGTCTCCTTTTCATGTACAGGACCAATTATTGGTACTTTACTCGTAGAAGCTGGGCGAGCAGATACTGGAACTATTGGACGAATGACCTTAGGCCCACCTATTGGTATGTTAGGGTTTTCTACTGCACTCGCTTTACCATTTACTTTATTTGCTGCATTCCCAGGTTGGTTAAATTCATTGCCAAAATCTGGAGGATGGATGACCTCGGTCAAAGTCGTTTTAGGATTTTTAGAATTAGCTTTAGCTTTAAAATTCTTCTCGGTAGTAGACATGACTTATCACTGGGGTATTTTGAAATATGAGTTATTTATGGGACTTTGGGTTTTAATTTTCTTAGCTATGGGATTATATCTCTTTGGCTTTATTCGATTCCCACATGATTCGCCATTAAAAAAATTATCAATTCCTCGATTTGCCTTGGCATTAGGATCCGTACTATTTTCCGCTTATATGGCTTGGGGTTTATTTAGTTATAAAGCCATTCCAATTTTAAGTGGATTGGCACCACCTGTACATTATAATTTCTTTAAGCCAATTAAATGTCCACATAATTTAGATTGTTATAAAGACTATTATGAAGGCTTAGCTGTAGCGCAAAAAGAGAAGAAACCTATGCTTGTAGATTTTACAGGTTATGGTTGTGTAAACTGTCGAAAGATGGAAGAACATGTTTGGCCATCTCCAGAAATTATGCGTATCTTACAAAATGACGTTGTCTTAGTTTCTTTATATGTAGATGATCGAACGAAATTACCAGAACCTTATATTTCTGCTTTTGATAATAAGAAAAAAAGAACACTAGGTAATCGTTGGGCAGATTTCCAAGCAAGACATTTTGATAAGGTTTCACAGCCTTATTACGTACTTGTAAGTCATGATCAACAATTACTAAACAATCCAGTAGAATATACTCCCAACAAAGAAGAGTTTGCAGAATTCTTAAATTGTGGGATTGATGCCTTCTACGAATATTGCAAGGATTGTGATAAAAAAGATAGTAAAATAGGGCTGAAGGAATAACCCTTCTCCTCTTCAACTTTAAGCAACCGTCTCTAATTATTTTGTAGCTGATTAATCATTGAAATTCGGGAAAATTAATCAGGTTCAATTTATGGAGACGGTTTTTTATGCCTTCTTGAAAACAAGACCTCCAATTCTTTAGACTTTGTATCTCTTATAAAATACATCCTATCTTTATCTACCTCATTTCTTTTCCAATTAATCTAGAATTTGATCATCGTTTTAATTGAAGTTTTAGTATCTTTCCGCCAAATTTTACAACACAGCAAAACAGTAGATACCATGCCAAAGATATTAGTAAATGATGGAATGCACCAAGATGGACAAAAGATGCTTGAAAATGCAGGTTATGAAGTAAACACCAATAAAATCGCACAAGAGGATTTAGCTCAAGCTTTACCCGATTATGATGTTATTGTAGTTCGTAGTGCAACCAAAGTGAGAGAAGATTTAATCAATGCTTGTCCAAATCTAAAAATTATTGCTCGTGGAGGTGTTGGTCTTGATAATATCGATGTAAATTATGCGGAGAACAAAGGCATTAAGGTAATCAACACGCCTTCCGCTTCGTCACAGTCTGTAGCAGAACTAGCCATTGGTCATATGTTCAACTTAGCGCGTCATTTACATGATGCAAATAGAAATATGCCATCCAAAGGAGCAACCGATTTTAAATCGTTAAAAAAACAATATGCTAAAGGCGTAGAACTTCGTGGCAAAACTATTGGTATTCTTGGTTTTGGTCGTATTGGCCAATATGTTGCTCGAATGGCCATTGGATTAGGAATGAATGTAATTCCTGTAGATTTGGTTTATGATAAATTGAAAATTGACTTAGACGTTTTAAGTATTAAAGATGTAGATCTTTCGGTTACCTTAAAAACAGAGCCATTAGATAACATGCTCGCTAAAGCAGATTTCATTACCGTACACGTCCCTTTTAAACAAGGAAACAAAGCGCTTATTGGAGCAGCAGAATTAGCAAAAATGAAAGATGGTGTTTTTCTAGTCAATACCGCAAGAGGTGGCGTCTTTAATGAAGAAGCTTTACTTCAAGCGTTAGACTCTGGAAAAGTTGCCGCAGCAGCTCTAGATGTTTTTGAAAATGAGCCCAATCCTGATGAACGTTTATTGAGTCATCCTAAAGTTTCTCTTTCTCCACATATTGGTGCATCTACTTTGGAAGCACAACGAAACATTGGCTTAGAATTAGCGGATAAAATCATGTCGCACTTCGAAAATTAAACTTGATTTTATTTTAATCTAATGGCTGACATTCGACCCATACAAGGAGCTATTCCTAATTTAGAATCCTTAACCAATACGGATTCCTTTTTTGATTCAGTAAAAGTACATTTTCCTCGTTACTGGGAATCTGGACATTTCCAAGAATTCGAGGATAAGGCTTATTTTGTTTACGAACAAAAAATACGAGGGATCAAACGAATTGGACTTATTGCTTCAATTGAAATCTATGAATATTTAATTGGCAATATCTTGCGACATGAACATACCCTTGAAGCAAAACGAGCCTATATGATGAAATTGTTTGAAGAACGCCAAGCGCACATTAAACCCACGCTTTTAACCTACCCCAAAGTAGATGGGATTAATGAAATTTTAAAGTCTTCAAGAACAGAAGAAAACTTTTGTTATTCTACCATCTACAAAGATACCAAACACAGCATTTGGAAAATTTCGGATAAACAAACCATCCAAAAAATCACCTCGATTTTTCAAGATAAAATTCATAAAGTTTATATCGCAGATGGACATCATCGAACGGCTACTGCGGCTATTTTATATCAACAAATGAGGGATGGAAAAAAAGAAGCGAATGGGAAAAACTACAATCATTTGCTCGCTGCTTTTTTCTCTTCGGATCAATTAGATATTCATGAATTTAATCGTGTAGTAAGTACCTTAAATAACTATTCACCCAAAGGTTTTCGAGCAGAATTAAGAAAACATTTTATTGTAGAAAAAAAACAAAATCCTTTTCAACCAAAACAGCCGAACGAAATAGGAATGTTTATCGAAAAGAAATGGTACAAAATCACGCCTAAAGACAATTTTTTAAAACGGTTTACCAAAGAAGAAGATAAACTGGCCGTCAGTTGGCTTAATGATATTGTACTCAAAAAAATACTTAAGATTGAAGATGTGCGTGCCGACCAACGGATTGAATATGTAGAAGGACCTAAAGGGTTGAAAGCATTAGAACGAAAGGTGGGCCGAAATATGCAAGCCGTTGCCTTTAGTCTTTACCCCATTCAATTTGATATTTTAACCAAAGTCGCAGATCAAGAAGGTATAATGCCTCCAAAATCTACTTGGTTTGAACCACGCCTTCGAAATGGGATGGTCATTACTCGTTTTTAATATTGACGCTTAATTATTATGGATAAAGCACTTAAAACCAAAATCGAAACGTGCTACTTCAATTGGTCTGGGCAAATGCCTACATCAATTACTCCGCTTGCTCAGTCTGGGTCTAATCGTTTATATTTTCGTATAGAAAACGAAAACCAATCTGTACTCGCAGCCTATAATTCTGATCTACTAGAAAATAAAGCTTTTCTTGGTTTCACCCAACACTTTGCACAACAAGGAGCCAATGTTCCGAAGGTTTATTATGTCCATAAAGACCAAACCATTTACCTCTTACAAGACTTAGGCAATGAGACGTTATTACAAAAAAGAATGGTTTATAAAGAGGCTAATGTTCTTCCTTCTTCTATCATTGATTTATACAAAAAATCATTGGCTGGATTAGCTCAACTTCAGACTGCGATGTCTAAAGATTTAGACTTTAGTCTCTGTATTTCAAGACCTGTTTTTGATCGTCAAGCCATCTATTGGGACTTGAATTATTTTAAGTATTATTTCCTAAAAGTAAAAGGTGTTTTATTTAATGAACAACATCTTGAAGACGACTTCAATACACTAAGTCAATATTTAGCTGGGGCAGATGCGCAATATTTTATGTTTAGAGATTTCCAAGCTCGAAACATCATGTGCCATAATAATGAAGCATTTTTTATTGATTATCAAGGAGGAAGAAAAGGGGCATTACAATACGATGTAGCTTCCCTTCTTTTTCAAGCCAAAGCCAACTTACCTTTTGACCTTAGAGAAGAATTGGCAAGTTATTATCTGTCAGAAGTTAAAAAGTATATCTCTATTTCTGATCAAGACTTTTGGGATTACTATTATGGTTTTGTTTGGATTCGATGTATTCAAGTACTCGGAGCTTATGGGTTTCGCGGTTTAATAGAAGGAAAAAAGCATTTTTTAGAAAGTATTCCTTTTGCTTTAAAAAATATAAAATGGCTTTTAGAAAACACCAACATACCTATTTCAATGCCTACCATAAAAAAAGCATTCAACGATTTAATTCAAATAAATGATAATGAATAAACCTACATTAACACTTAGTATTCGAAGCTTTTCATATAAGAAAGGAATACCAGAAGATCAAAATGGTCATGGCGGAGGATTTGTTTTCGATTGTCGGTCTATTCATAATCCTGGACGCTACGAGCCCTATAAAAAACTTACCGGACGAGATGAATCTGTCATCACTTTTTTAAAAGAAAAAAGTAAAATTGACGATTTTCTTAATGATATCTACGCGTTAGTAGATCGAGCGGTGGCGCAATATATGAGTCGAAACTTTGAACACCTCATGGTTTCTTTTGGATGTACGGGAGGACAACATCGTTCGGTTTACAGTGCAGATCAACTAGCCAATCATGTCAAAGAAAAATTTGGTATAAAAGTAGACTTAATTCATGTAGAACAAGAAGCCAAAAATTGGATAAACTAGTTATGAAAAAAGCCATGTTGTTTGCTGCTGGTCTTGGCACTCGCCTAAAACCAATAACCGAAAATTGTCCGAAAGCATTAGTCAAAGTCAATGGATTTGCCTTGTTAGAAATAGCCATTCAACAACTGCAAAAAAATGGAATTGAATCGATCATTCTTAACGTCCATCATTTTGCAGATCAAGTGGAAGCCTTTTTGAAATCAAAAAAATGGGATGTAGAAATCCATGTTTCTGATGAACGCGATCGAGTACTTGAAACAGGCGGTGGATTAAAAAAAGCAGGGCACTTTTTTAAAGGGGAATCCGATTTTCTAGTCACCAATGTGGATGTACTTTCCAATATTGATTTAAAAAAAATGCTAAAACAGCATCGAGAAAAAAAAGCTATCGCCACCTTAGCTGTTCGCAATAGAATTTCTTCTAGGTATTTATTATTTAACGAGGAGGATCGATTGGTGGGTTGGAAAAATGAAAAGACTGGCGCACAAAAATTATTATTTAATAAAGAAACCATTGCCAAGCAGCAAGCGTTTAGTGGCATTCAAATTATCTCTTCCCAATTTCTAGAAAATATTCGACAAGAAGGTAAATTTTCTATTATTGAAACCTATTTAGATCAAGGGAAAAATCATCTTATTCAAGCATATGATCATACGGATGATCTTTGGCTCGATGTAGGTACACATCCTAGTTTAGAAAAAGCGACTAAATTACTCCCTCTTTTAGATAAAAAATATGATTTAGGCTTGTAACCGTTCAATTTCTATCTGCATAAAATCCATTAGTTCCTTTACATAGGCTCTAGAAAAATCAAACTTTATTCCTGCGGTTTCATAAATTTCACCAATAGCACAAGAATAACCTAATTGGAGTGCCTTCATATAATTTTGGATAGCTAATTCTGGATTTTCTCTATAGTTTCGCCAAATAGCAATAGCTCCTAGTTGAGCAATTCCATATTCGATATAATAGAACGGAACTTCAAAAATATGAAGTTGTCTTTGCCATAATTTTTTTTGAATAAACTCACACCCTTCCCAATCCATAGACTCCGCTTCAAACTCCATGTTTATTTTCATCCAAGCGGCTTCTCTTTCGTCTAGAGTGTGTCCTTCATTGGTATAAAGCCAATGCTGAAATTTATCAATAGTGGCCACCCAAGGAAGAATGTTTATCGATCGTTTGAGTTGCCAAAGTTTGGCTCTACGCAGTTCTTCTTTATCCTCAAAAAAGGTATCCCAATAATCCATAGAAAGTAGTTCCATCGCCATCGCTGCGAGTTCGGCCACTTCAGATGGTGGTCTTTTCTCCGAATTAAGTTTTCGATCTTTTGTCAAGAAAGAATGAACGGCATGACCACTCTCATGCATCATCGTTCGCATATCTTTTAAAGAGTTGGCCGAGTTCATAAATATAAAAGGCACCCCTGTTTCAGGAAGAGACATATTATATCCTCCTGGTCGTTTACCAACTCGAGATTCTAAATCCAAATGATTCATTTGGTTCATGATCTCAATGCATTGGCCAAAATAAGGATGTACTTTAGATAAACACGCCACACTTTTCTCAATAAGTTCTTCTACATTCTTAGAAGGCTTAATCGAAGGCAAATTTTGTGGATCTACCGCTAAATCCCAAGGTCTCAATTTTTCGATTTCTAGGTCTTTTTTCCGTTGGACATAAAAAGAATTCATGATCGGAACTACCTCTGCCGCAATGGCATCATGAAAGTCAAAACAATCCGATATTTTGTAATCAAATCTGCCTAATGATCTAAACTTATAATCCCTATAATTTTTATACCCTGCATTTTCTGCAAGCTGTTGACGTTTATTTAAAAGATCATCAAATAGGGTATTGAGCTTTTCGGCTTCTTCTAATCGACGATTGCTTATAGCCAAATAAATACGTTTACGAAGCGTTCGATCTTGATCACTCAACAATACTTGAGCTTGAGGTATTGTATACGTTTCACCATTAAGTTCAATAGTCATTTCAGACGCAATACCTCCAAATTCTTTTGTCTTGATTTGAATCTTGGTAAGCAATTCAATATTTTCTTCTCGGTAAAGTTTAATTTCATTGACCAAAGCCCTCAAATAAATAAAATATTTATCTTTCTCAAGGTCTTGACAAAGCGGAGAATTTACCATTTTCTTATTTAGCAAATGGTTATAATAAGAAACTTTAGGAGCAATTTCATTTAAGAAAAAATTAAAGGCTTCCTTAATTTTTGCATCCTTATTATTACAACTGAGTCGAATATATCGCCAACGGCTTTCTTCCATTAAAACAGCTTCCAATTCGTTTCGATTCAAGATCCATTGTTCAAGATCTTCTAACGAATGAATAGTCTGTTTTAATAAAGCATCAAAAAAGGGTTGTATAGATTCCCAATTATCAACTTTAAATGATTCTGATAAATAGTTTCTTGGGGGTTTAGATGGTAGAGCTGAAATCTGCATAAACGAAGTTTTGATTACGCAATAGAAAAATAATTGAATAAAAACTATTCTGACTCTACTGCGTCTTTTTTATCATCGGTTTCTTCTTCTACGTCTTCAATACTTATTAGGTTTCTTGAATGAAGAAAATTAAACCACTTAATAATTTTTTTAATGTCACTTAAAAAGACCCGATCAGTATCATATTCGGGAAGAATTTGCTCAAAATAGGCTTTTATGTCGTCAGAAGAAGCGGTAATTTCTACTGGAGGAAGCGAATCTAATTGATTAAAGATGCTTTCAAAGACAACCTTTAAGGCAACTGTCTCGTCTATGGTATAAATAGAAATGGAATCTAAAGGAGTAAATTGATAAGATCGACTTGAAAAGAACCTTTTCTTCCCTAAATCCAAATCCTCTAAAATTAACCCATTAGACCGGTTATTTATAAGTTTATAAATTCCGGATTTCCCACTAACTGCTACAAGTTTACTTAAATCCATTTTTTTTTTTGACAAAGATAAAAATATGGAATCAAATTAACATCGATTCCAAAAATTTAAGATAAAAAAGCTAATTATTTTCTTAATGTTGAGTAGAAAACAATTGGTTAAATTGAATATGAAATTAAAAATTATTCAATAATTCTGTACTTATTGCAGAATACTTTGTATTTTTATAAACCTTTACCATTGCTTTATGCAACCCAGTTTAATGATAACTAAAGACGAAGGCATATCAACTCAAAAGATTGCCGAGCTTAGAAATTCGCTTTCTAGTGCTCGTGAAGATCATGATCGTGTAGAAGTTTTAGTTCAATTAGCTCGAGAGTTAGCTTCAAAAAATCCAAAAGAAGCTAAAAATTATGCATCTCTCGCACGCAAATTGTCTGAACGACTAGACTATCTTAGTGGTATTGCTCAATCTTATTCTGTCGAAGGAACCATCTTTTGGCATCTTGGTGATGGAGAATCCGTCCTTACCAGTCACCTCAAAGCTTTAGAAATTTATCGCGTTTTAAAAGACAAAATCGGCATTGGTCGATCGTACACAGGCATTGGAAATCTTTATTCTAGAAATGGAGACAACCAAAAAGCTATTGAGTACTATCATAAAGCATTGGCCAGTTATAAAGATATTAATTTCCAAGAAGGCTTAGGCGGCTGTTATAATAACTTAGGCATCGTTTTTAAGAATATTGGCGATTATGAAAAAGCCTTAGAATATTACCTTAAAGCTTTCCGAATTAAAGAATTGCTTGGTGATGCACCTTCCATTGCCAATTCATACGGAAATGTAGGGCTCGTTTTTTATTATTTGAAAAACTTTACCAAAGCACTTGAGTATCATAAAGCAGCTTTAGAGATCTTTCAAAAGAATGCAGATAAGAGCGGAATGGCCGCTACAAACATAAATATTGGCATTGTTTACCTAGAACAAGGACATTTTAATAAGGCATTGCGTTACTTAAACGCATCTAAAGACGTCTTAACAGAGATTAATGATATTTCTGGCCTTGCTTCTAGCAATATGCAAATTGGAAATTTATACATTCAACTTGATAATTTAGAAGATTCTCTTGCCAGTTTTGAAAAGGCATTGTCCCAATGTAAAGAAATGGGAAATGATAGTGGCACCTTATATTGTTACAACCGAATTGGTGAAATCAATTTGAAGAAAGGAAAACTAAAGGAAGCTTTAGATTACCTTTACAAAGCAGAAAATATTAATCGACATGTAGGAAATAAGAAAGATCTATTAGAAACCTATTTGATTCTTTCTAAAACCTATATTGAATTAGAAGACTATAAAAAAGCATTTGAATGTCAATCAAAATACATTGACATTAAAGATGAAATTTTCAATGAGGAAAAAAGCCGCACAATAAGCGAAATGCAGGCTAAATACGAAATTGAGAAAAAAGATCTTGAGATTGACAAATTGAATATTGAACAAAAATTCCTCAAACGTACCAATGAGGAATTGGAGCAATTTGCGAGCAAAGCCGCACACGATCTTAAAGAACCACTACGAATGATGAGCAATTTTAGTGGCCTACTTTTAAAACGTTATGGCGATCGACTCGATGAAAGTGGAAATGAATTTCTTGAAATCATTCAAGATGCCGCTAAACGAATGAATGGCTTATTGGTAAGTATGTTAGAATATGCACGTACAGGAACCCAATCAGACGAAATTAAAGCGGTAGATTTAAATGATGTGATGTTGTTGGTTAAGAGTAACCTACAATTAGCACTTGAAGAGAAAAGTGGAAGTATTCAATTCAATAATCTACCCATGGTGAAAGCAACCATGAATACCATGATCCAACTTTTTCAGAATTTGATTTCAAATTCTTTAAAATTCAATACCAAGGAAAATCCCTTGATTGAAATTGACGTAAAAGAAAAAGCGCATACTTATTTGATCTCCGTAAAAGACAACGGTATCGGTATACCAGAAGATCAACAAAAATATGTGTTTGAATTATTTCATCGAGCAAACTCCAAAGAGAAGTACGATGGTTCTGGAATTGGACTAGCGACGTGCAAACGAATTGTAGAGAACTTGGGAGGCGAAATCAGTATCCAATCCACCGTTGGTGAGGGTACCACGATTTCATTTACATTACTAAAACCATAAAGATTTTATATAAAATCATTTTTATAAAGCATTAATAAAAATCTCATTAAAATGAATAAGGTCATAATTCAAAAAATAACAACTGGATGTATCCTCTTCCTCTTGCTCATTTCTTTTGGAAATATGCAGGCTCAAAATGTAGGAATAGGTACCCCAACTCCAGACTATACGCTTGATGTCAATGGAACCGTGGGAATTAATGATTATGTTTATCATAATGATGATTCAAATAGCGATTCTTACTTTGGCTTTCCTGCTGACGATCAATGGGAATTGATTTTAGGAGGTAGAAAAGTACTTTTTGGCGATGGAGTATCCAATAAAGTAATTGTTAATCCAGATCAATCTAATACTTCTTTTCAAGTTGTTGGAGACCTTTATGATCACCTTCTTTATACCGATCCTGTAAATGACCATGTAGGTATCGGACTATCGACTCCAAGTTACTTGTTTGATGTAGGAGGTGAATTCCGCGTAGTAGGTGATTTATATGACCATTTACTTTATGTAGATGCACCAAATGACCGAATTGGTGTAGGTATGGATACCCCAGCTTACTTAATGGATGTAGATGGTGAATTCCGCGTAGTCGGTGATTTATATGACCACTTACTTTATGTAGATGGAGAAAATGACCACATTGGTGTCGGAATGGCCACACCAACTTATTTATTCGATGTAGATGGCGAATTCCGCGTAGTCGGTGACTTATATGACCACTTACTTTATGTAGATGGTGAAAATGATAAAGTAGGTGTCGGAATGTCTGCCCCTCAGTATTTCCTTGATGTCGATGGTGATTTTAGAATTCATGGAAATAATAAAGAGCACTTATTATTTGTAGATCATGACAATGATCGAGTAGGTTTTGGGACAGCAAATCCACAATATGATGTAGATATTCAAGGAACATTAAACGTGACTAAACTTAAATTAGCAGGCTCTCCTGTCATCCGACAAATGACCTTCGGTGAAGTAGGCGTACCTGGCGGAATTGGGCCACAAACAGTAACTACCGTTTTCACTGATAGTTTTACCGCTACACCTCATATTATCGCAACTTATAGAACGTCTAATGGGGTTAAACCTGTCATTCTACATGTGCTAAACTCCAATGCCAACTTCGTTCAATTTCAATTGTTCCCAGCAGATGGTGGAGAAGTACCTTCTGGGTTAATCGATTATATGGCGATCTCTAAATTTTAATTTTATCCAAGATAAAACCAATAAGTATGAATAAACACTATATCATATGGACATTCATCGGTGCTTTTCTTGGGATGAGTACTTTAACTGCACAACCTGGGCTTTATGTAAAAGGAGCAATTTATGTAGAACAAGGTGCAGAAATCTATGTGCAAGGGGATGTCGATCTTTCCTCCACAAAAGCAGAATTTAATCATTCAGGAAAATTAGAAATTGAAGGAGACCTAACCAAAGATAATGATGCACAATTCATGGCAAACTATCTTAATGTAGATGAAGGAGATGTTATTTTTAAAAATGAAAATTTTAATCCCAATAGTGAACAGTTTATTGATGGAGACTTTTCAGGTTCCAATGCTTTTTTTAACCTTGAATTAAATAATCAAAAAACTACGTTTCCTGTAGTTACTTTTATCAATCATAATATTGAAATAAAAAACAACCTAAATTTTGTTCGAGGTCGAATTCGAACGGGTAACGCAAGTAGTAATAATGGCAATGATTATCCTTATGAATTAATCATTTTATCAGAAGATCCTAATGCGATTACAGGAGCAAGCTTAGGAACTGAAAACGATTTATATGTAGAAGGAAAATTAAGACGCGGAATTACAGGTTCCAATGCTTACTTCTTCCCTGTTGGAATTCAACCTACGTCAACCGCTGGAATGGAAGCTTTTACCTTTAATTCAAAATCAGCTCCCAATTCTAATGTCATGGGTTACTTCCAAGAATCTACTTCTACGAGTTTAGGAATTAAAAAATATTGCGATGTAGGTACGCCTCCATCAGATTATGATAATCCCGATGGCATTATTGATGAATTGACGATTGATTGTGTTTTAGGTCAATGGCAAGTGCAAGGAAGCGACAGCAATCCAGACTATGATATCGCACTTTTCCCTAGTGCTAAACAAATGGGCGAATGTAACTTTGAAAAATTCTACGTGGCCAATAAAGGAATTATTGATGAAGATTGTCCCGCTACAATTTTCAAAAAAACAGACGAAACTTCTTTTGGTGTATTTGATATCCCTGGTGTCGTTAACGCCATCGCATTACCTGTCGAATTAGTGGACTTTAAAATTGTAGAGTCTTCAATGAACGGCAATTCAATTACCTTAAAATGGATCACTGCTTCTGAAACCAATACGGCTGGTTTTGTATTAGAACGTAGTGTCAATGGCATTGATTATGAATCTGTAGATTGGATTCAAGGACAAGGCACCACAAACAATACTTCATATTATGATTATATAGATCGTAATCTTAACCGAGAAGTAATCTATTATTACCGTTTAAAAATCGAAGATTTAGATGGGGAAGTTAATTATTCTGAAGTGGTCAGTGGTATTATTAAAGACGATGCTTCTGTTTTAGATGGCCGAATCTTCCCTAACCCTGTACAAGCAAATAATCCAGTTATTCACGTCACTTCATTAAGTGATGGACTTTCTAGCATTAGCTTATATAATAGTATGGGTCAATTAATCGTTTACAAAGAAATGAACATGAGACAAGGTTTAAACGTGATCGAATTCTTACCTGGAGAATTGCAACCTGGAACCTACATGTTTGTTCATAAAGATAATGAATTTACTCAACGATCAACTTTAGTTGTTTTATAAATAGCTGAATTGGTAAAGGAAGAAGCAAGGCCGTACTAAAGAGTATGGCCTTCTTCTATTTTAGAAGGATTCATAAAGATTATTTTTTTCCCTTCCTTTCATTTAGGATTTTGTACTTTAGCCAATGAAGTTTTAAAAAAGTATATCCAATGGATTTTAATCTCTTTTCTAAATTTAAACCTGCTGGTGATCAACCAGAAGCTATTCAAGAACTTCTTGAAGGATTAGATGCGAATGAACGTGCACAATGTCTCTTAGGGGTAACAGGCTCGGGTAAGACATTTACTATGGCTAATGTGATTGCACAAGCTCAACGACCTACTTTAATTCTTACGCACAACAAAACCCTCACGGCCCAACTTTATGGAGAATTCAAACAATTCTTCCCTGAAAACGCAGTAGAGTATTTTGTTTCTTATTATGATTACTATCAACCTGAAGCCTATCTCTCTTCTTCAGATACCTTTATAGAAAAAGACTTAGCTATTAACGAAGAAATTGATAAACTTCGATTACGCGCTACTTCCTCTTTACTCTCTGGTCGACGAGATGTAATTGTAGTCTCCTCTGTTTCATGTATTTATGGTATGGGAAATCCAGAAGATTTTAAAAACGGAATTATTCGTCTAAGTGTAGAAATGAAATTGAGCCGAAATGCCATGCTCTATCGTTTAGTTGACGCACTCTATTCTCGAACGGAAACGGATTTTGGCCGAGGTACGTTTAGAGTCCGTGGAGATACCGTAGATATCAATTTACCTTATGCAGAATATGGCTATCGAATTACTTTTTGGGGAGATGAAATCGAATCATTAGAACGCTTTGAAATCGAATCTGGTAAACGAATAGAACCTTTAAAAGACATCGCTATTTTTCCTGCTAATCTTTATGTAGCACCCAAAGAAAGATTAAAACAAATCATCTATCAAATTGAAGATGAATTACAAGAACAAATTGAATATTTCAATAGAGAAAATAGATATCTAGAAGCCAAACGAATCAAAGAACGAGTAAATTTTGATTTAGAAATGATGCGTGAATTAGGCTATTGTCAAGGAGTAGAAAATTATTCCCGTTTCTTTGATGGGCGAAAACCAGGTACACGTCCATTCTGTTTAGTAGATTATTTCCCTGATGACTTTCTCATTTTTTTAGATGAAAGTCATGTGACTATTCCTCAACTTCGTGGAATGTTCGGCGGTGACCGCGCTAGAAAACTAAACTTAGTTAACTATGGTTTCCGACTTCCTTCTGCTTTAGATAATAGACCTTTAAATTTTACGGAAATTGAAGGTCTAGTAAATCAAATTATTTATGTGAGTGCAACCCCAAGCGATTATGAACTAGAGAATACTGGCGGGGTCGTTGTAGAACAAATTGTACGCCCAACTGGTCTACTTGATCCACCCATTGAAGTACGTCCTTCTTTAAATCAAATTGATGATTTGATGGAAGAAATTCGAATTCGAATTGAAAAAGAAGAACGGGTTTTAGTGACCACATTGACCAAACGAATGTCAGAAGAACTTTCTAAATTCATGGATAGAAATGGCGTTAAATGTCGATACATCCACTCTGAAATTGATACCCTTGAACGAGTAGAAATTTTAAGAGATTTGCGCCTAGGATTATTTGACGTACTTATTGGAGTTAACTTACTACGTGAAGGTTTAGATCTTCCAGAGGTTTCGTTAGTCGCCATACTCGATGCGGATAAAGAAGGCTTTTTAAGAAATGACCGATCACTCACTCAAACCGCAGGAAGAGCTGCAAGAAACGTAAATGGCTTGGTTATTTTCTATGCAGATAAAATGACTCGATCTATGAAATCAACGATAGATGAGACCAATCGCCGTCGAGCTAAACAAATTGCTCATAACGAAGAACATGGAATTATTCCTAAAACCATTTTCAAATCAAAAGAAGAAATCATTAAACAATCTTCCGTGCTTGATGGCAAGCAAGAAGAAGAATCAATGAAAGAAGGAACTCCACTTGAAAGTATTGCCGCCGATCCTGTCATTAAATATATGGATCGAGATCAACTCGAAAAAGCCATAAAAGAAACAGAGAAAAAAATGAAAGCTTCGGCAAAAGATTTAGATTTTATTTCTGCCGCACATTATCGAGATGAATTATTTGCGCTTCAAAAAATGCTTAGAGATAAATAAAAATTTTCTATGAATACCTTTGAAAAAATATTAAACTGGAAATTTTTTAGTGGAACTTCTTATGAATTTCCTTTAATCAACCTACTTTATGCTATAATTATCTTACTGATATTCAGGGTTTTATTTTGGGCTATTGGTAAAGTAATTCTCCCTCCCTTATTTAAACGCAGAAAAATTGATATTGGAAGCCAATTTGCAATCACGCAAATTCTTAAATACTTCATGTATGTCATTGCTATATTAATGGCCATCCAAAGTTTAGGTATTCACTTGACCGTAGTTTGGGGAGGAGCTGCTGCGTTAGCAGTGGGAGTTGGGCTTGGGCTGCAACAAACATTCAATGATTTAGCCTCTGGTTTAATCTTATTATTTGAAGGATCAGTGGAGGTAGGAGATGTAGTTAACATTGGAGGAATCATTGGTAGTGTGTATAAAATAGGCTTGCGTACTTCGAAAATTATTACTCGTGAAAATTCAGTTATGGTCATTCCTAATTCTAAACTCGTTACAGAGAGCACCATTAACTGGAGTCATAATGATGATAAAATGCGGTATGGAATTAAGGTTGGTGTGGCCTATGGCACAGATGCTCGATTAGTAAAAAGGGTACTATTAGAAGTGGTTGAAAAACATTCAAAAGTTTTGAGAAACCCAGCGCCTTTTGTTTGGTTTCAAGACTTCGGTGATTCCGCACTTCAATTTGAATTATTCTATTGGTCTAAAGAATTTATGACCGAACATCAAATTAAAAGTGATTTACGTTTTGCAATCAATGAATCCTTTTTAAATTATAAAATTGAAATTCCGTTTCCACAAAATGATGTGTGGCTTAGACAATCTACTTCTTCCGATCCGTCATAAAATGAACCAATTCAATCATGGCTGTTCGGGCATCTGAAGGAGGAATGCTTTCTATAATTTTTAAGGCCTCATCTTCATATTTTTTCATCACTTTTTTCGCATAAGGAATACCTTCTCCCGCACGAACAATTTGAATAACTTCTGCCACGCGAGCTGGATTCTTATTGTGATTTTTAATGGTATTAATTATTCTTCTTTTTTCTAAAAAAGAGGCTTGATTTAAGGTGTAGATCAAAGGCAAAGTCATTTTCTTTTCTTTGATATCAATGCCTTTCGGTTTACCAATATCATCATCGCCAAAATCCATTAAGTCATCTCTTATTTGATAAGCAATTCCAATCTTTTCACCAAAGGATCTAAACTTTTCAATCACCTCAGGATCTGAATTTATTGAAGCGGCACCAGCACTACAAGCTGCCGCCATCAAAGATGCTGTTTTTTGACGAATAATTTCAAAATAGATCGGCTCTTTAATATCTAATCGTCGCGCTTTTTCCAATTGAAGGATCTCCCCTTCGCTCATCTCTTTTACTGCGGTGGCTACAATCTCTAAAGTTAAATGCGCTTTATTTTCTAAGGCCAATAATAAACCTCTCGACAATAAATAATCGCCCAATAATACGGAAATCTTGTTTTGCCACAAGGCATTGATTGAAAAGAAACCACGGCGCTCATAAGACTCATCAACCACATCATCATGGATAAGTGTCGCCGTATGTAACATTTCAATTAAGGAGGCGGCATGATAGGTAGATTCTTTTACGTCCCCACACATTTTCGCAGACAAAAACACCAGCATTGGTCGGATTTGTTTTCCCTTTCGTTTAAACACATAACGGGTAATCCTGTTCAATAAAGGAACCCCACTTTTCATAGACTCCCTAAACTTCTTTTCAAAAATTTGAAGTTCGGCTGCAATCGGAGCCTTAATGTCGTTTAAGGAATTAACCATAAATAATTATTTTTGTCTAAATACAAGTACAAAGCTAAACCAATCCAATAAACCTAACAAACGGATTTCCATTTTTATTCTTAGACTTGTACTTCTACACTGTTTAAACGTTTTTTACTTAAAGCCATTTTTATGAAAAAAATAATTCACCAAATATTAACAGGTAAACAGGAAAAACCAGTCACCTTTGATTTTTATTATGACGAAAAAAACAAGAAGAAACCTTTAGTCATTTTTGCGCATGGATTTAAAGGATTTAAAGACTGGGGACATTGGCAAAAAATAGGGGAAGCTTTTGTAAACGAAGGATTCAACTTTCTAAAATTTAATTTTTCTCATAATGGAACTACGGTAGATCAACCCCTAGACTTTGCCGATCTCGAAGCCTTTGGACAAAACAATTACACCAAAGAATTAGAAGATGTTCAAGTGGTTTTAGATTGGGTCGAATCACAAAAAACAAGCCCACTAAATGAGGTCATTGATCATGCACAAATTTTTATTATTGGCCATAGTAGAGGAGGACCTATTGCGCTTTTAACAGCTAAACAAGACCACAGGATAAAAGGCCTAATCACTTGGGCTTCAGTGAGTCACCTCAATTATTCTTGGCAAGTCCAACCCTTCTTAATCCATTGGAAACAAGAAGGTGTTATCTATATTAAAAATGGAAGAACAGGTCAAGAAATGCCTTTATATTTCCAATTAGTTGAAGATTATCAAGCCAATGAAGATCGACTAAATGTTGAAAAGTCAGCTAAGAATTTCACAAAACCTCAGCTAATTTTACATGGCACAAAAGATCCTGCTGTCAGTCTTGATGCTGCAAAGGAATTAAAAAAATGGAACCCCAATGCGCAACTTTTTTTCATCGAAAATGCCGATCATGTCTTTGGAGGAAGGCATCCTTTTCTATTAGAAGAACTACCCAAACATAGCCAAGAAATTGTTCAATTGACGAGTCAATTTATCCAACAACATAGCTCAAATTAATGGTTTTAAATTCCTCCATTTATTATTCTTAAAGCTATTAAGTCACAAGAAAAGAATCAAAAAATTATGCATTTTAAATTTTATTAAAATTTTAACGTAAATAAACAAACAAAAAGACCTTATTTTATAAAGGTTTCAGTACTTTTGTGGCGGATAATACTACATTAAAAAAAAAGTGGTCTTGTATCAGGTGCTAGGTTCGAAAAGAAGTCACAAAAAAACAAGCCATTCAAGATAACAAAATATACATGTTCAATAAATTTTTCAACCTATTTAAACACGAGCTTGCTATTGATCTCGGTACTGCAAATACCTTGATTATTCAAGATGACCAAGTCGTCATTGATGAACCTTCTATAGTAGCCGTAAACAGAAGAACAGGGGAAACCATAGCCGTGGGAAAAAAGGCCATGCAAATGCACGAAAAAACCCACGAAAATATAAAAACCATCCGACCACTAAAAGATGGGGTAATTGCAGATTTTCAAGCCGCAGAAAGTATGATCGAAGGAATGATCAATATGATGGGGCCAAGAAGAAAATTTATGAATCATATGAAAATGGTGATTTGTATCCCTTCTGGAATTACGGAAGTAGAAAAACGTGCGGTATTTGATTCTGCTGAACATGTAGACGCAAAAGAAACTTATTTAATCCATGAACCTATGGCCGCAGCCCTAGGAATAGGTCTAGACGTAGAAGAGCCTATTGGGAATATGGTGATCGATATCGGAGGAGGAACCACAGAAATCGCAGTCATTGCACTTTCTGGAATTGTTTGTGATCAATCTATTCGTATTGCAGGTGATGAATTTACAACAGACATCATCAACTACATGAAAAGACAACACAATATTTTAATTGGAGAACGTACGGCGGAAAAAATTAAAATCAATGTAGGTTCTGCGCTCCAAGAATTAGAAGTTCCTCCAGAAAATTACCCCGTAAATGGTCGTGATTTAATGACAGGAATTCCTAAACAAATTACTGTCTCGTTTTCTGAAATTGCTCACGCACTAGACAAATCAATTTCTAAAATTGAAGACGCCGTTTTAAAAGCTTTGGAAAATACGCCTCCCGAACTTGCTGCTGACATTTATCAAACAGGTCTTTACCTTACTGGTGGCGGAGCATTACTTCGAGGACTGGATAAACGGATAAGCCAAAAAACTCGTCTCCCTGTACATGTAGCAGATGACCCACTGCGCGCAGTAGTAAGAGGTACTGGCCTCGCACTTAAAAACACAGACAAATATACCTTTTTGATCGATCGAAAAAGTATATAGACAGTAAAGGACTCGAGACTTCACCGTCTCATCAAAACCAAATGAGCCCAGTTTTTTGTTGGTCAATTCGATGATTGTATCACTTGTATTATCATCTTTTATTAAAGCATCGCTATGCGAAATCTGCTCTTATTTTTTGCAAGATATAATGCCTTTTTTCTCTTTATTTTTTTAGAGACGATCTCTTTGTATTTATTGGTACAGAAAGATCATCAGCGCAGTATATATTTGCATTCTTCTTCTGTAGTTTCTAGTACCTTCTTCAATATGTTTGATGGCATTCGAGACTATACCAAATTGAGATCAACGAATACCGAACTCGCAGAACAAATTGCGCGATTTAAAAATTCAAACAAATCTTCTTACCTCGAAGGAAACCCGCCTCCTTTTGAAAAAGAGGATACGATTTTAAATAGAAAATATAAATACACTACCGCAAAAATCATAAATAATTCTGTCAGTCGAAATAATAATTATCTTACCTTAAACATCGGAAAGAACCAAGGAGTAAAAGAAGGAACAGGAGTCGTTGGTGGAGAAGGACTAATTGGAGTGGTACGAAAAACAAGTAATAATTATAGCGCAGTGATGTCTTTGCTTCATCGTGACACACGCATCAGCGCCAAACTCAAAAAAAGCAACTTTCATGGAAATTTGGTTTGGCGAGGAAGAAACCCAGAACAAATGGTACTAGAAGCCATCCCACAACATGCTGATGTAGATAAAAATGATTTGGTAGTGACTACCGGCTTTTCTAGCATCTTCCCCCAAGATCAACTTATTGGAATTGTAGATACCGCTTACCTTGAAAAAGGAAATAATTTTTATACGATCAAAGTATTATTGAGTTGTGATTTGAGTAAAGTAGAATATGGGTTTGTAGTAGAAAACTTATTACAAGAAGAACAAAAAGAATTGGAAAAAAAACTCGGCTATGAATAATGTAGTAGTCATCAATATCATCCGGTTTATCATCTTGGTTTTGATCCAAGTATTGATTTTGAAAAATATCGAAATCTATCCGCCTTATATCCATCTTTTTATTTATCCTCTATTCCTTATCATGTTGCCCTTTACTACACCTCCTTGGGCCATGTTATTGATGGGATTCTTGCTTGGTATTTCAGTCGATTTATTCTACGACTCTGCCGGATTACATGCTGGGGCTTCTGTTCTTATGGCTTATGTACGTTCGTTTATTTGTAAAGGGATGGAACCACGTGGAGGGTTTGACAATAATCATTACCCAAATAAAAGAGCGATGGGCTTTGTTTGGTTTGCGCAGTTTGCCTCCATATTATTAGCCTTTCATATTTTCTGGATTATGATGTTTGAAGCCTTTGTCCTAGCGGACATTGGTCTTGTAATCATTCAAACCATTCTTAGTTTTATTTTGTCTATTTTACTTATTGGCATTTACCAATTTATCGCAAATCCTAAATACTAATTATGAAGGATTTAAATCAAAATAGGAAAGCAATTATTCAAATCTTTTTTGTGATTGGTGCTTTCGTCCTTTTAGCACGAACAGCCCAACTTCAACTTTTTGATTCTTCTTATAAACGCCATGAAACCGTTACAGGTGTTCAAGAAATCACTTTGTATCCTGCACGAGGTTTAATTTATGATCGTAATGGGAAACTCATCGTTTACAATGATGCACTTTATGATATCAAGGTCACCTACAATCAGGTAAAAGACATTGATACGACCATGCTTTGTGAATTACTAAATATTGACCTAAATACATTTAAAAAAAACCTACACAAAGATTTTAAAAAGGACCCTCGATTTTCAGAATGGATTCCTTATGTTTTTTTAAAAAAATTATCTGCTGAAAGTTATGCTCGTTTTCAAGAACACCTCTATAAATTCCCAGGCTTCTTTGCTGAACTTCGTATTGTTCGAGGATATTCTGAAAAAGTAGGAGCGCACATTTTAGGTTACGTAAGTGAAGTGAGTGGAAAAGAAATTGAAGCTTCGGATGGCTATTACAGTGAAGGTGATTATGCAGGCAAAACTGGATTAGAACGAAAATACGAATCTTCTCTACGTGGCGAAAAAGGGAAGAAATATGTGATGAAAGACAACATGGGACGTATTGAAGGTTCTTATAAAAATGGTTCTAAAGATATCGCTCCTATTTCAGGCAAAAATCTCTACACCACATTAGATATTGATTTACAAGCTTACGCTGAAAAATTACTACAGAATAAAATTGGAGCCGTTGTAGCATTAGACCCTTCTACTGGAGGAGTTTTGGCTATGGCTAGTTCGCCGACTTATGCCCCAGACTTATTAGCCATCAATAGAAACCGAAGTGAGGCCTTTACAAAATTGGCGAGTGATTCCTTAAAACCATTGCTTAATAGAGCCTTAAATGCGCAATATCCTCCAGGTTCTATTTTCAAAACGGTCATGTCCTTAGTTGGCTTACAAGAAGGCGTATTTGCTGCGCATCGAGGTATTTCTTGTCGAGGTGCTTATTTCTATAATGGCCGTCGTTTTGGTTGCAGAAATCACCCTGAGGGCATCCATAATTTAGCTAAAGCACTACAGTATTCTTGTAATACATTTTACTTTCAAGGCTTTAGAGATATTCTTGAAAAATCAGGTTATGAAAACGCAGATAAAGGTTTAGATACTTTAGTGGCGCATTTATATCGCTTTGGCCTTGGCAAACCAATGGGTATTGATTTAGCTGGTGAAGAATCTGGTAATGTGCCCACTTCTGCTTATTATGATAAAGTCTATGGCAAAGGTGTTTGGCGTTCTCCATTTATCATTTCCTTAGGAATCGGCCAAGGTGAATACTTAATCACGCCAGTCCAAATGGCAAACATGGCCGCAATCATTGCCAACCGTGGACATTATTATATTCCACATATCGCCCAACATTTTGAAGGAAATGAAGATGCTGGATTAAGTAAATATCAAGTGAGAAAAGAAACCAATATTGACCCTGCTCACTTTGAGGCCGTGATGGACGGAATGGAACTCGCGGCTTTAGGTGGACGAATTGAAGGCCATGTTTTTTGTGGAAAAACAGGAACGGTGCAAAATCCATTTGGAGAAGATCACTCGGCATTTATCGCTTTTGCCCCAAGAGAAAATCCTAAAATTGCGATTGCTGTTTATATAGAAAACTCAGGTTATGGTTCTCGTTTCGCACGCCCCATTGCCAGCTTATTAACTGAAAAGTATTTAAAAGGAGATATCGACCGAGAAAACCCTCAACGGGTATGGATGGAAAAAACAATGCTCGAAGCGGATTTAATTCCAAAATAAAAAATGAGTCGTAGAGGAAATACAACACGGGAAATAGATTGGATTACGGTCCTTCTATATTTAGCCTTGGTTTTTACTGGGTGGCTGATGATTTATTCGGTTAGTTATACCGATGAATATCCCAATGCCTTAGATTTTTCTAGACGCCAAGGTTCTCAATTTATATGGATGATAATCTCCTTTGTCGCAGGTTTATTTGTGCTCATTGTAGATAATAAATTTTATAGAACCTTTGCCTATCCGATCTATTTCTTTGTTATGTTTCTGTTGCTTTTGGTATTGTTTGTTGGCCAAGAGGTCGCAGGCTCTACTTCTTGGTTTAAGATTGGAGGCTTCTTCAAATTTCAACCTGCCGAGTTTGGTAAATTCGCGACTTGTCTAGGTTTAGCCAATTATCTTTCTGGTTATAATGTAAGCCTACAAGACAACCGATCTCGACTTATTGCTATTGGTATTATTCTCTTGCCCATGTCCTTGATTTTATTGCAGGGAGATGCGGGTTCCGCTCTTGTATTTACTGCTTTATTTATTGTACTTTTTAGAGAAGGTATGCCTGCGATTCTTTATGTTGCTGGAGGGATCATTGCCATTTTATCTATCGTTGCCTTAATCTTTGCGCGCTTCCCAATTCTAGCTATTCTATTGATTGCCGCTTCCTTTTTATTAATGGTCAATTTAAAAAATAATCGATCACGGATTTTCCTAGGTTTACTTTTATTATCTGGTCTATCAATATGGGGATTAAACAATGGTTTTCTATATCAAACATTAGGTGTTAATGCCGTTATATTTTTATCATTTTTCATTTTAAATATTCGACAAAAGAGTAGTTCTTATGCCAACCTAATTCTTATTGGTTTGGTCTTTTCTATTGCTTATACCTTCTCTGTAAATTATGGCTTTAGTAAATTAAAGCCGCATCAAAAAGATCGAATAAATGTCTGGCTACAACCTTCACAATGTGATCCTTTAGGTTCCTTGTACAATCTCAATCAATCGAAAATGGCCATTGGTTCTGGTGGTCTATGGGGAAAAGGATTTCAAAAAGGGCCAATGACTCAAATGAACTATGTACCTGAACAACCGACCGATTTTATCTTTTGTACCATTGGAGAAGAACACGGATTTCTAGGAACATTTGGTTTTATTATGCTCTTCCTTTTACTGCTCTTACGGATTACCGAAATTGCCGAAAGACAGCGTTCTAAATTTTCAAGACTTTATGCTTATGGAGTGGCTTCTATCTTATTCTTCCACTTTATGATCAATGTAGGGATGACCATTGGAGTAATGCCTGTAATTGGAATTCCATTACCTTTTATTAGCTATGGAGGTTCTTCCTTACTTTCATTTACCATCCTTCTTGCTATACTTGTTCGTTTAGATAATGCCCGTTTGAATAGTTTCTAATTGAAAATAACGAAACTTAAAATTTGATACATACATTTTTAGGCTCTGTAAAAAAGCGAAGGGCTTCTAATCCTCCTTCTCTTCCTAATCCCGAATTTTTCATGCCACCAAAGGGCGTCCGAAGATCACGAGTCATCCATGTATTTATCCAAACAATCCCCGCATCCAATTGATCTGCCATGCGTTGTGCTCGACTAATATTTTCTGTCCATACCGTAGCGGAAAGACCAAAAGAAGTAGAGTTCGCATACAACAAAACTTCTTCTTCTGTATCGAAAGGCATGATCGTAACTACAGGCCCAAATATCTCTTCTTGATTGGTTCTACAATCATAAGGCAAGCCTTCAATAATCGTAGGTTTTAAAAAATAACCTTCTTTAAATTTCCCTCTTAATCGCGCAGGCTCTCCTCCATTTAAAACGGTTCCTCCTTCACTTTTTGCTAATTCTACGTAGCTCAATACTTTATCCATATGTGCCTTAGAAACCACTGCACCTTGTTTTGTTTTTGCATTAAAAGGATCTCCAATTTTTAGTTTTCTTACCCGCTCTACAAATTCAGTTTTAAAGACTTCATATAAATGGCGCTCTACAAAAATCCGCGAACCACATAAACAAATTTGTCCTTGGTTATTAAAAGAAGATTTAACTGTAGTCTCCATCATCTTTTCAAAATCACAATCTCCAAAAATGATGTTCGGATTTTTTCCACCGAGCTCTAAAGATAACTTCTTAAAACTCGTAGCTGCTGTTAATGCAATCTTCTTTCCTGTTTCTGTTCCCCCAGTAAAAGAGATCGCTTTTGTACCCACATGTTCTACTATCGCTTGCCCCGCTTTATGTCCTAATCCATGTACAATATTTAACACTCCTGGTGGTAATCCTGCTTCTATACATGCCTTGCTTAAAAGATAAGCGGTCATTGGTGTCATCTCTGATGGTTTAGCGACTACACAATTTCCTGTCGCTAAGGCAGGAGCAATTTTCCATGTAAAAAGATATAGAGGTAAATTCCAAGGAGAGATACAACCAACTACACCTATCGGTCTTCGTAAAGTATAATTAATGGCCTCGGATTCCATATGATGAGACTCCGAAGCAAAATGCAAAATCGAAGTCGCAAAAAATCGAATATTACTATGCGCTCTAGTGATATCAATAGCCTTCGCTACAGAAAAGGGCTTGCCCGTGTCAATCGCTTCTGCCTTGGCAAACTCATCTAAATTTTGCTCTATAATATCTGCAATTCGGGTTAAAATCCGAAATCGTTTATTTACGCCACACCTAGACCAAGCGGGTAATGCACGACTCGCTGCCTTCACTGCACGATGCACATCTTTCTCATCAGAATCTGGAATTTGACTATATACCGTTCCTAGTGCAGGATTATAATTATCAATATAATTTCCAGAGATCGGAGGTACTAATTCTCCGTATATATAATTCCGAATTTCTTTATCAAATTTCATAAGTAAAAAGAATATTTAACTGATATTTTCAAACAACTTCATTATAGACTTTTCGTTCGTCCACCATCGACAGGAACATTGATTCCTGTAATATAGGAAGCCGCAGGGGAAGCTAAAAAAGCGACAGCCGCAGCGATCTCCGTAGCATCTGCAAATCGATTCATTGGAATAATACTACGCATTTGATTGGCGACTTCCACATCCGATTTGCCTAGCTTATTTGCTTTATTTTGAATGATTGATTCTAAACGTTGAGTACCTGTAGCTCCAGGCAATACGTTATTTACAGTAACACCTAAAGGTCCTACTTCATTCGCCAAGGTTTTTGACCAATTAGCTACCGCACCTCGTATCGTATTTGAAACTCCTAATCCGTTTAATGGTTGTTTAACTGAAGTAGAAATAATATTAATAATTCGACCATAATCTTCCGCTTGCATTCCAGGCAAAAAGGACGTCGCCAATAAATGATTGCAAATTAAATGATTATTAAAAGCTTGCAAAAATTCTTGAGGTCCAGCATGAATAATTGGTCCACCTGGAGGGCCTCCCGTATTGTTGATTAACACGTGAATGACTTTGCGACTCAATAAAAGATCTACCTGATTTTTTAAACTTACAATATTTGAAAAATCAGCAACCATAAAATCGTGTTGTTGATTATTGGGTCTTGGTAAAGCATTTCTAACTTCGGCTAAAACTTCTTCTGATCTTGCAACCAAAGTAACTTCAGCGCCCATAGCAGCGAGTTCAAAAGCAATGGCTTTGCCAATTCCTTTACTACTACCACCAACCAATGCATTTTTTCCTTCTAAATTAAGATTCATAAATAATATTTATTAAAATTGGATTTTAAAATGAATAATGTTTTTGATAGAAAAAGCCAGTTCAAATCCTTAAATTTAAGGCAAATGGAATGCGCATGGGGAATTTTCCATTTCAACCGTTTGATCTCACATTATGACGCAAGATACAAAAACCGATTGGAAATTAAGCTTAAAAATGCTTGGCCCAGGTTTGCTCTTTGCAGGAGCAGCAATTGGGGTGTCTCATTTAGTTTGGGCGACAAGAGCAGGTGCCGATTTTGGATTGGGTTTAATCTGGGCTGTACTCATTGTTCACCTCTTTAAATATCCCTTCTTTGAATTCGGTCCGCGCTATGCCGCAGCTACAGGAGAGAACCTACTTCAAGGTTATCGAAAGTTAGGTCGAGGGGTTTTGTTTCTTTTAATTTTAATGACTATTGGTACCATGTTTACCATTCAAGCGGCGGTTACGATTGTGACTGCTGGGTTAGCTATGGGCTTATTCAACGTGGGATTAGGCATATTCCATTGGTCTTGTATTATCCTTTTGATTTGTGTAAGCATCTTAAGCATTGGGCGATATAATTTATTAGATAAAACGATGAAGGTGGTTATTTTGACTTTAACCATTTCTACCCTTTTTGCCGTACTTTTTTCTTTTGGAAAATCGAATCCACATTTAAGTTTCGAACCCGTTTTTCCATTTTATGATGGAGGTATTATTTTCCTTATTGCCTTAATGGGTTGGATGCCCGCACCAATTGATTTATCGGTATGGCATTCGCTTTGGGCTATTGAAAAAGAGAAAAATACAAAAGCACACTTCGGTGTAAAAAAAGCACTTTTCGATTTTAATATTGGCTATGTAGGTACCATGATCCTTGCCTTTTGTTTTTTACTTTTAGGGGCCATAGTGATGTATGATGGAACGGCTGGAAAGTTTTCTTCAAAAGGAGGCGAATTTGCAGGACAACTCATCAGTTTATATACCACTAGTCTTGGTGATTGGGCAAAATGGATTATTGGCATCGCTACCTTTACTACCATGTTTAGCACGACATTGACTTGTTTAGATGCCTTACCAAGAACCATGTCGGCAGCAACGAAAGAACTAAAATCCATTGCGCAACAAGAATTAAAATTGGACGCCAAAGCGTATTACTGGCCTTGGATGATCCTATTATTAGTAGGCACGCTTTTAATTCTTGGCTTATTGGTTTCGAGTATGGGACTTATGGTTAAAATTGCTACGATTCTCTCTTTTATGACTGCTCCATTTTTTGCAATTGCAAATTATAAGTTGGTTACTAGTAGTTTTATGCCTATCGCACATCACCCAAGTAAACGAATGAAAATATTAAGTGGATTCGGTATCTGTTTTCTGATTGGGTTTTGTATATTATATTTGTTAAGTTTATTAAAATTAATTGGATAAAAAATATCATATGGCAATTGCAAAACCGTTTAACTTAAAAGGATGGATAGATGAACATCGTCATCTCTTAAAACCTCCTATTGGTAATAAACAAGTTTACTTCGAAAATGAAGATTACATCGTTATGGTGGTAGGAGGGCCTAATGGCAGAAAAGATTATCACTATGAAGACGGGGAGGAACTTTTCTATCAACTCGAAGGAGACATCACACTCAAAATCATTAATGATCAAGGAGAAAATGAAGATATCTTAATCAAAGAAGGAGATATGTTTTTACTCCCAGCTCGTGTCCCTCACTCTCCGCAACGTCCTGCCAATACCATTGGTTTGGTAATTGAACGATACCGAAAACCAGGAGAAGAAGACAAACTGATGTGGTTTTGTGAATCCTGTAATCACAAATTACATGAGGCCTCTTTTGCCATGTCTGATATCGTAAATGAGCTCCCTCCAATAATGAACAATTTTATGAATTCTGAATCATTACGAACCTGCAACAAATGTGGTGATGTAATGGCAAAACCTAAATAATTATGCTTGGTAATATTGAAGAAATACAAAAAAACCTAAAAGATAAATTAGATCAAATCGTAGTAGATGCTTCTGATCCAGATCAAATGATTACCATTTCGATTACCGCTTCTAAAGCCATTCGAAATATTCGTATCAATCCTGAATTAGTAGCTAAAAACGATGCGGAAATGATTGAAGATTTAATGGTCGTTGCCATGAACAAAGCCATGGAATTAGCAGAGCAAAAGTCTGCAGAGGAAACGCAAAAAATGATGTCTGAATTACTTCCTCCAGGAATGGACTTAGGAAATATGTTTGGATAAAAAATCAACTTATGACTTATAAAACGTATTTTGATTCGCCCGTTGGTTTATTAAAAATCACAGGAAATGAACAGGCCATTTCTGGTATTTCTTATGTCGAAAACGTATTACAAGAAGATCTAGAAAAACCAATTCCTGAATGCCTTGAACCTTGTTTGGAAGAACTGGAAGAGTACTTTGCTAAAAAGCGAAAAAACTTTACTATAAAGACTATGTGGACCGGAACCGAATTTCAACAACGGGTCTGGGAAGAAATGGTCAAAATTCCTTATGCCAGCACTTCAACTTACCTAGCTATTGCTTTAGCTTTAGGCGATCGAAATGCAGTCCGTGCCGTTGGAATGGCTTGTAAACTCAACCCCATTGCTATTGTCGGCCCTTGTCATCGAGTACTTGGGACCAGTGGTGATTTGACTGGTTATAATGGTGGCTTAGATCATAAGCGAGATTTATTAATGTTAGAAAACCCTTTGGTCTTTGGAAAACAAGGCCGATTATTTTAAACCAACCTATGCTCGAATTATCGAGTCCCTTGAACATAACTTATGAACTTTGAAACCCATCTTGAATTTGCAAGACAACTTGACGAAAATGATCCGTTAAAATCATATAGAGCTCAATTTATTATTCCTAAAATCAATAATAAACCTTCGCTCTACTTTTGTGGAAACTCCCTAGGATTACAACCTCAAAAAACCAGGAAATATTTAGAAAACGAATTAGATCAATGGGCAACGTATGGAGTAGAAGGTCACTTTAAAGGCGATCTTCCTTGGATGTATTATCACCATTTTTTTTCCGAAAAAGTAGCGAAGGTGGTCGGGGCAAAACCTTCTGAAGTAGTCGTCATGAATACGCTAAGTACCAATCTTCATTTAATGATGGTTTCCTTCTATCGCCCAAGTGCCACACGATATAAAATTATTATGGAAGGAGGCGCTTTTCCTTCAGATCAATACGCTATGGAAACCCAAGCGCGTTTTCATGGTTTTGATCCTGCCGATGCCATCATTGAAGCTAAACCTAGAGCAGGCGAAGAATGTTTACGGACAGAAGATATTTTAGATTTAATTGAACAACATAAAGACGAGTTAGCTTTAGTCATGTTTGGTGGAGTTAACTATTATACTGGCCAATGGTTTGAAATGGAAAAGATCACTAAAGCTGGTCATGCCGCAGGCGCACAAGTTGGTTTTGATTTAGCACATGCTGCTGGAAATGTCCCAGTAAAATTGCACGATTGGAATGTAGATTTTGCCGTTTGGTGTTCGTATAAATATATGAATTCTGGCCCTGGAGGTCCAGGAGGTGTTTTCGTTCATGAGCGTCATGGGAACAATCCGAATCTTCCTCGATTTGCAGGTTGGTGGGGACATCAAGAGAAAGACCGATTTAAAATGAAGAAAGGATTTATTCCAATGGAAGGAGCGGCAGGTTGGCAATTATCAAATGCGCAGATTTTTAGCATGGCTCCCCATCTTTCTAGTTTAGAAATATTTGATGAAGTAGGGATAGATGCTTTGCGAAAGAAGAGTATTCAAATGACTAATTATTTAGATTTTCTCATTGAAGATCAAAATAAAAAAGGGAAAACATTTAATATTATTACTCCAAAAGATTCGGCACAACGGGGTTGTCAACTTTCTATTTTAACTGGCGAAAATGGGAAATCACTTTTTGAATATATTAGCGAAAAAGGAGTTATCGCAGATTGGAGAGAACCCAATGTTATTCGACTAGCGCCTGTCCCTTTATACAATAGTTATGAAGATGTATATCAATTTGTAGCTTTACTTGTAGAAGCAGAAGAAGCATTAGGTTAAATACATTCTTTTTTCGAAAAAAATAAAACAAGAAAATCCTTATTAAAAATAATTTTCATGAGTAAAATGCAAAAGGAAGCTACGGTGGTAGGCGCAGGATTAGTGGGTAGCCTTTGGTCTATTCTTCTTGCCCAAAGAGATTATCGAGTTAAGCTTTATGATCGACGATCAGATATGCGAAAAGCGGGATTCCTTGGTGGGCGATCCATTAATTTAGCAATGTCGAATAGAGGATGGAAAGCGATTGAAAAAGCAGGAATTGTAGATGCTGTAAAAGCCACCGCTTTACCTATGAAAGGACGAATGATGCACAGTGTATCAGGTGATCTTACCTTTCAACCTTATGGTAAAGAAGGAGAAGCGATTTATTCTGTTTCAAGGGGAGGATTAAATTTAGAACTTTTGCATCAAGCTTCCAAATATGACTCGGTTAGTTTTCATTTTGATGAACGATGTATGGGAATTGAACAAGGTAGTTTAAATGCAAAATTTGAACATACTGAAACGGGTCTTCAACATGAATCTGATTCTCCATTGATTTTTGGAACAGATGGTGCATTTTCGGCAGTGCGAGGAAGTTTGCAAAGGACTCCAATGTTCAATTATTCCCAACAATATTTACCTCATGGTTATAAAGAGTTAAGCATTTTACCAGATGCAGATGGCAATCATTTATTAGAAAAAGAGTATTTACATATTTGGCCACGTGGACATTTCATGTTGATTGCTTTACCGAATTATGATGGAAGTTTTACTTGTACGCTTTTTCTACCATTTAAAGGAAAAGAAGCCTTTGAAAACCTGAACACCGATAAGGAAATCATGGATTTCTTCGAGCGATTTTTTCCAGATACCATTCCCTTAATGCCCAATTTAGTGGAAGAGTTTAAAACGAATCCGAGTGCTTCGCTTGTCACTGTTCGATGTAATCCTTGGACCTATAAATCGAAGGTATTATTGATGGGAGATGCCTCCCATGCCATTGTTCCTTTTTATGGTCAAGGAATGAATTCAGGATTTGAAGATTGCTCTATTATTAGTGAATTGATGGATAGTAAAGGAGATGATTGGGCAAGTATTTTTGAAGAAGTGAACCAAAGTCGAATCAAAGACGCCGATGCGATTGCAGATTTAGCCTTACGTAATTTTATAGAAATGAGGGATCAAGTTGGCGATCCAAAATTTTTACTCCGCAAGAAAATTGCGGGTTGGTTACATGAAAAACACCCAGATACATTTATTCCCATGTATTCGATGGTCACATTTAGTCATATTCCATACCATATTGCTCTGGCAGAAAGTAAAGCACAAGATCAATTATTTGAAAAGATTTTGTCTATTGAAGGTATAGAAAACAATTATGCCAATGCACAAACCGAAGCTATCTTTTTGCAATGGCTTGAAGAAAAAAAAATGTAGGACGAAGATATAACCACCTAAAATTTGTACTTTAGATTAATTATTTGACTACGATAATTATGAATTGGAATAAACTACTTATATTTTCATTCCTACTATTTACATTTTCTATGGTATTCTCCGCTTGTTTTCAAGTAGAATGCAAAGGAATTTATTGTAAAAATGGAGGCGAATGTAATGACGAGGGAGACTGTGTTTGTCCTCCAGGCTACTATGCCTTTCGTTGTGAAACACTTTGGATAGATAACCTTGCTCACACTTATATGGTAGACGACTTTTGTCAACCAGCAGGAAATTTCCAAAGTGAAATCATCAAAGTTGATTTATTAAACGGAAGGCTTACTAATCTAGGAGGTAGAGGTTTTGACGTAGATATTGAGTTAACTGGAGCTGAACGATTTACCATCCCTTTACATACCTTTGGTACTGATCAGGTCGAAGGAAGAGGAAGTTTTATTGAAGGATCTTTATCGGTTGAGTATACTTTACGTCAAAAAATTACTACCCAAAACGTTTTAACATTCAATTGCCGATCCATATATAACAAACTATAAATCAGCAACTAATCTCCCCAAAAACGATATTAGATTTAATTTTTCACCTCAAAAAACACCATGGTTTGGCGAATGGCATATTTTTTGGTGGTATAAAGAGAATTTAAAAACTTTTATATTTAATATTTTTCCATTAATTTCGTGTTGAAATTGCAATTTCATTCAACTAAAACCAAAAATAATTATGAAAAACAATCTCTTTAAATTTTTAGGGATGATCGTCCTTACTTTAGGAATGTTTACGTTCCAATCTTGTGATACGGACGCTTGTAAAGATGTAGACTGTGGTGCTACAGGAACTTGTTTCGAAGGTGTTTGTATCTGTGACGCAGGTTATGAAACGGATGCTAGCGGCGCTTGTACAGTTTTAACTCGTGCACAATTCATAGGTAACTACTCTGTAACAGAAACTTGTGTTGGTGTTGCTGATCCTTACACTTACACTACAGAAATCTTAGCAGGTTCTAGTGCTGATCGAATTTTAATCAGAAACTTAGGAGGTTATGATTGTATTGATGAAAACGGAAATTCTATTAACTATGATGTAGAAGCAACTGTTTCTGAAGGAGGAACTTTAGAATTCATCGATACAGAATGTTCTACTAGTTTCACTGGTACAGGATCTATTTCTGAAGCGAATGGTATTACTACCTTAGTTATTTCTTATTTAGCAGAATACTCTGATGGAGCTACTCCTCCAAATTTAATTACTGACGATTGTACTGCTACAATGACTAAATAAGATTCAAAAGAATTTAATTTAAAAGCGATTGGCCAAGGTCAATCGCTTTTTTTATGTCCTTTTGAAACTATTATCGCCTTATTCAAGTTAATAAGATTGCCTGCAAATACTACGCTTCAAACAAATTCTAAAAAAAAATGTATTTATTTTCCATAAATGTGGAATTTGTTTGATGAAACACTTAAATTT
>JAHDCJ010000114.1 GCA_020629935.1 Saprospiraceae bacterium
ATTACTGGAATGCTTTTTTCTTTGTGGAGCTGCAGGGAATCGAACCCTGGTCCAGACAAACTGCCCGAGAGCTTTCTACATGCTTAGTAGATGATCAAATTTCAGAGAACAGCAAAGTTCAACTACACACTGAACTGTCTCCAATTTCCTAAAAGTTCCTCAAAATGCCGGAAAATACATTTTAAGTAAGCCCGAGTTGGTTGGTTATATGCGGCACATTGTGTATCAGGCTTCAAACGCACGGCATAAAGGCATGCTAATCCTAGATTAGGCAGCCATAGCGAAGTTTCTATCGCCATTTCAAAATTGTTAAATAACAGGTTTTACGAGACTGTATATTCCTGGCTCGGCATGCTTACCAACTTGCTTCCATTTGCTGTCGATACCTTTCAACCCCAAATTGTAAACTGTTGTTCGCTGTTAATCAAATGTACTAACTTTATTCCACCTCTAAAAGTTCCAACTCCTTATTATTTATTAATTTATCAATTAAACTGCTTTCATCGATAAATTAATGCGATTTCGCTCAATATCCACTTCCATTACTTTAACTTCTACCTCTTGATTAAGTTTTACCACATCGGTAGGATTAGATACATAACGATTGGCCAATTGAGAAATATGTACCAAACCATCTTGTTTTACGCCTACATCTACAAAAGCGCCAAAATTAGTGATATTAGTCACCAATCCTGGAATAACCATCCCAATACGCAAATCCTCAATACTATGAACGCCTTGAGCAAATTGAAAAAGTTTAGCTTCCCCACGAGGATCTAATCCAGGTTTCAATAATTCAGATTGTATGTCTTTTAACGTGGGTAAACCTACCGTTTTGTTTACGTAATTACTTAAAGAAATAGTTTTTAAAGCTTTTTCATTGCCTAAAATATCACCTACTGAATTTCCAATATCCTTAGCCATTTGTTTTACAATTCCATAAGATTCTGGGTGAACAGCCGAATTGTCTAAAGGATTAGTTCCTTCTTTTATTCGTAAAAAACCAGCCGCTTGCTCAAAGGCTTTTGCTCCTAAACGAGGTACTTTTTTCAATGCAATACGATTTTTAAATGGCCCATTTTCTCTTCGAAAATCAACAATGTTTTGGGCTAAACTCGGACCCAATCCTGAGATATAAGTCAAAATATGCTTGCTTGCGGTATTCAAATTTACGCCCACTTGGTTTACACAAAGCTCTACCACACGATCTAATCGCTGTTTTAAACTGCTTTGATTCACATCGTGCTGATATTGACCAACACCAATGGATTTCGCATCAATCTTAACGAGTTCCGCTAATGGATCCATCAATCGACGACCTATAGATACTGCTCCTCGAACCGTAATGTCATGATCTGGAAATTCTTCTCTAGCTACCGCTGAAGCAGAATATATCGAAGCGCCATTTTCATTGACCATGTATACTTGTATAGGCATAGAAAACGAAATTTTTCGTATCCAATCTTCGGTCTCTCTTCCTGCGGTTCCATTGCCTATCGCTACGGCTTCAATCTTATATTTATGGACTAAATCTCGTATTTTTGATTCTGCTTCCATCTTACTCATTTGAGGCGGATGTGGGTAGATCGTTGTATTTGCCAAAAGTTCTCCTTGCCGATCTAAACAGACCACTTTACAACCTGTTCGATATCCCGGATCAATGGCTAATACAGGTTTTTGTCCTAGTGGAGGCGTAAGTAATAACTGTTCTAGGTTTTCTGAAAAAACCTGTATTGCTTCTTCATCGGCTTTATCTTTGGCCTGATTTCGAAATTCCGTTTCTAAAGCAGGACGAAGTAGTCGTTTATAGGCATCTTTTATCGCAAGCTCTACTTGATGAGTTGCCGCTGAATTGCCCTCTAAAAAGATACGATTTAATATATGTAAGGCATCCTCTTCTTCGGGTTGTATACTCACCCTTAAAAAACCTTCTTCTTCTCCTCTAAAAATAGCTAAAATTCGATGAGACGGTGCTCGATTTAATTTTTCATCAAAACTAAAATAATCCCTAAACTTTTTCCCTTCCTCTTCTTTATTACGCGCTACTTTAGAATGAATCAATGCGGTCCTTGAAAATAAATTTCGAACTTGTGTTCTGGCGACAGTATCTTCATTCACCCATTCCGCAATAATGTCTCTAGCTCCTTGTAAGGCATCTTCTACACTAGGGACTTCTTCATTTAGAAACCGAGCAGCTCGTCCTTCTACATTATTTTCTGTTTGTTTTACTAAAATATCTGCTAAAGGTTCTAAGCCTTTTTCCTTAGCCATAGAGGCTCTGGTCTTTCGTTTAGGTTTATAAGGAAGGTACAAATCTTCTAACTCACTTAAGGTATGACAAGATTCGATCTTGGATTTTAATTCAGGGCTCAATTTGCCTTGTTCCTCAATAGATTTTAAAATCGTGGCTTTTCGATCATCAAATTCTACTAATTTTTGCATTAATTTTTGAATGTCTCCTATTTGTAATTCATCTAAACTACCTGTTCGTTCTTTTCGATAACGTGCGATGAAAGGTATAGTAGCCCCCTCTTTTAGCAATTCCAAGGTGTTTTCTACTCCTCGAAAAGGCAAATTTAAGCGGCTAGATATTATATTTGTATGGGTCATTTATTTAATGAAATTTTGACTTGAAAATAAAGGGCTGTAAATTTGCCTTAAATTTTAGAATTATGAAAATATTTATTCCCTTGAAAGTCATCTTTTTTATTTTTATTTTTTCTTTTCAATGGTCTTCATGTAAACAAACCTCCTTGCAAGATTTATATGATGAAGCAATGGAATTGCATGATGAGGTCATGCCTAGAATGGGAGAAATTGCGGATTTAGAAAAACAGGCTTTGCAAATCAAATTTAAATTAGAAAAAGAAGAAGGGGAGGAGGCTAAACAAAAATTGGATAAGGTAAAACAATTACTTGCTGATCTAGATGTAGCTGACAAAGGCATGTGGGATTGGATGAAAGGCTTTGAAGATCCAAGAGAAAAAGATTGGACACCACAAAAAAAGATAGATTATTTTAATATAGAAATTGAAAAAATTAGACTGGTCAATACGCAGATTAAAACAAGTATTGAAGACGGTAACACCATAATAAATAACTTAAAATAAATAGAATGAAATATTTCCCTGTTTTATTATTACTATGCATTGGCGCTATGGCGTTTTGGACTTGGATCGATGATGATGCGAAAGGTAAAACACTCCCTATCTTAGGGGAGGTAGAAGTAAAAGAATCGGCTGGACATAATTTAAAAGATACCGTTTTTCATTCCATCGAAGATTTTGATTTGATCGATCAAGATTCAAATCGTATCACTAAAGATCTGGTTGAAAACAAAATTTATATCGCTGACTTTTTCTTTACTTCTTGTCCTACTATTTGTCCAATGGTTAAAGCGCAAATGTTAAGAGCATATGAAAAGTATGAAGATAATGACGATTTTGTTATGCTTTCACATAGTATTGATGTACGCAATGATTCCGTTCCTGCATTGAAAAAATATGCACAAAAAATGGAAATTAATACCGATAAATGGCATTTACTTACTGGGGAGAAATTTCATATTTATGATATGGCTAAAAAATATTTTATTGCTGCGGTAGAAGACCCTTCTGCTCCAGGCGGATATACGCATAGTGGAGGAATTGCTTTAGTCGATCGACAAGGTAGAATCCGTGGTATTTATGATGGTACTGAAGTCGAAGAAGTTGATCTTCTCTTAACAGATATTGATCGTTTACTCAAAGAAAAATAAAATGAAAAAAATACTGTTTACCTTCTGGCTTTTGACATTGTTCATTGTGATGATTAATCAAATATCTTGCAATCAAAACCCGTTTAAACATGGGGAATTATTGTATAAAGGATTATGTCAAAATTGCCATCAAGAAGATGGACAAGCAGTGAAAGGGTTAATTCCGCCATTGGCTGGCTCGGATTATTTTAAGGATAATCCTGCCTTAATAGCTTGTATAATGGAACATGGTTTAGAAGGTGAAATAGTAGTGAATGGAAAAAAATATAATTCACCTATGGCGCCAATAGAAGATTTAAGTAGTTCAGAAATGGCGAATATTATCAATTTTATTATTAACTCTTGGGGAAATGAAGGTGGTTTTGTTTCCATAAAAGATGTCAAATCAGCACTAGAATCATGCAAAGAATAACGCTAATTATTTTATTGTTATTATTGGGAATACTAGTCTTTTCTTGTAAAAAAGATACCTTTGATCCTAGTTGTAATTTAGACTTCAACCTTTCTTCTTGCCCTGAAGAAGTGATTAGTTTGGATTCCTCTAAAATAAACCGAAACGTATTAATTATTGGATTAGATGGTTTTCGATCAGATGGCGTAAGAGAGGATATTACCCCTTTTTTATTTCAACTCTCCTCATTAAATGAAGTCTATTTTACGGGAGAAAATAGTGTAGAAGATCACACCATCAGTGGCCCCAATTGGTCTAGTTTACTCACGGGCGTACATTGGTGTAAACATCAAGTCGCAGATAATGATTTTACTAATCATGCATTAGCTAATTATCCGAGTTTATTTTCTTATATCGAAAATGCAATTCCTTCCAAGAACACCGCTTCGATTGTCAATTGGTTACCTATCAATGAATTTCTTGCCGATCCTATTGCAGATTATGCCCCAATGGATAGCCGATCAGATGAAGTGGTTTTTCAAGATGCCTTTTCCCTTTTAAATTCTGGAAATCCAATAGCTCCAGATGTCCTATTTTTGCATTTTGATAATTTAGATGCAGTAGGGCATAGTGAAGGATTTGATCCCAATATTCTTGCCTATAAAAATGCCTTAAAACAAATTGACCTGTATATTTTGAGCTTGTTTGATTTGATTGATACCAAGCGACAAAATGGAGAGGATTGGCTTATTGCTATCGTTTCTGATCACGGTGGAGATGGTACAGGACATGGCGGAGGACAAGATAATGATCTCATCAATAAAACGATATTTTTCTTGGATCATCCAACCGAATCTTTTCGTTTAAGTCATACAAGTAGTCAAGTGGATTTAGTTCCTACCGTATTAGATTTCTTAGGCATTCAAAACAACCGTTTCGATTGTCTGACAGATGGTATTTCCATTATTCAATAAAAATATGCTTCTTTGGAACTATTTACTATGGTCTAATAGTTAGAGATTATACGCAAGGCGTACAAAATATTCAAAAATAAAGAGGCCATGCAGTTTCTTCCTTCTACATCCAATTGAAATTAGAGATTGCAATTTCCTCTTTTTTTTTGAACAAAAAGAATCCTTTCCCCAATAAAAAGAACGCATGTTACTGGATCAAACCACTATATTATTACGAAGAAATTTGATAGAAATTCCGCTTGAAAATGAAAAGGGAAATCCTCAATTCGTGGGTACTCTATTGTCAAATTTAGCTTATTATGGATTTGTTCCTTCTAAATTAGTAATTGAACATTTATCCAATTGTTTATCAGAACAATTGATTCAATGGTGGGAAAATATAGAGCCAGCTTTAATGTTTGCGAGTGGCGATGACAAAAATATTGGAGATACTATTGTCTATCAAAATTTTCCTAATGAAGTCCTTCAAATGTCTGAGGCGGAATATTGGATTAAGCAAATTTTTATGTATTTGGGTGTAGACAAAACATTGATGCGTGAAACACCCAATGCACGTCCAAAGATGTTGGAAGAACTTAAACTCACTGTGTTACATATGGCTAATGATAAAAGCCTAGAAGGTATTTTGCATGCCTCATTAATTAAACCAGCCAATTGGATTGAGCAGGAGATAGAAGAAGTAAAATGGTTTATTGCCCAAGGAATGGATGTAGATGTCAATGAAATTCCATTTAAAGAAAATAGGGTACAAGCATGCTTGTTTTTAATGGAACAAGGAAAGCCATTTAGCCTAAAAACTACTACTGATATTCTTCGTTTTTATGCAGGTATCTCTGCAGGCGATATTGGCTTAAAGATCCCTACTAAATTTGTTTCTTTAGCACGTGCTAAACGAAAAGTATTACTTGGTATGTTGGATCAAGTCGCTGATTTAGAGGAAGGTTTGATGCGTCATAAGAAGGTATGGATCAAAGCACTTCATGCCTTGCATGTTGGAGATTATAAATCGTTATTTCCTAGAGTTTATGAATCCGCACAAGTCATCAGAAATGGGGGAGCATTTAAAACATTCAATGGGCAATTGGAAAAAGCATTATTGGAGAAAGACAAAGGGGCGATTGACTTGTTAAAAGCACGTCCAGGAGAATTCTCTCGCCGTCTTGTTCATCTTGTACATTTGTTTGGTTTAGAAGCAGTAGATGCTTTTAAGGAAGTATTATCTTCTTTAGAAACCATGAAATTACTAAGACTAGTTAAAGTCTTATCATCGTATAATACGATTCGTATTACGGCAGTTGCTCCAAAAGGTAATTGGACAAAGATGCAACGATTAGAAAGAACGCTTTATTTAAAGGAAGAATTTCAAAATGAATTGGTTAAGGCCATTCGAAAGGAAATTGATCAACGGATTAAAACTCAATTTCCTAAAGGAATAAAATTAGGTAAACAAACCGACCTAATTAAATTGCCAACGAATAATAAAGAAGGCGTGTTACCTTATGGGCGAGGAACGGTTTTTCCTATTCCTAAACACATCAAATTTCTTCGATCTGCGACTTTCTGGCAAGAAGAGAAAGGAGCTTGTTGGATGGATAATGGTTGGAATTTTTTCGATAAAAATTGGAAGCCTCTGGGAACTACTTGTTGGAATGTTACGGATGAAATGAAGCCTGCGGCAGTTTTTTCTGGCGATCCTATAAATATCTATAATCAAGGTGGAAAAGCGGGGCAACTTATTGATCTTTATTTAGATAAACTTAGAAAGAAGAATGTAGCTTATGCGGTTTGGAATATTTTATCTTACAATCATATTGCATTCGGAGATTTAAGTTCGGTTATGGGCCTTTTATTGATGGGAGAAAACCCGGAAACAGGTAAATTACTAGAGCCTTCTCGCTGTCAATTTGCTTTTCCATTAAAAGGAAATTCTTTGACAAATTATGTCTGTTATATCGATTTAAATAAAAACGAGTTGGTCTATTTAGATGCGGGACTTTACGGCAAAGTGAGTTCTGCAAAATCAAATGAAACCATTTTGTCAGAAAATATGCCTACCATTTTGAATTATATCAAAACGCTTCCTTCGGTCTATGATTTATTTATAAATTCAGCGTCTGATGCAGGTATTCCAGTGCTTTATTCTGATAAAGAAGTGTCTATTTCTAATGGACAGGCTTATGTGTTTTCTCCAGAAAATAAAGAAAATAATTTTGAGGCTTTGCATGTAGAAGACCTCATTCCATAGTAACTTGCCATATAATGTTTAAGAAAGAAAAATCGTAGTCTTTTCCAGACTTGGTAAAAGCGATAGTTTCTTTTTATTCGCTGGACAACGTTTACATCGTTTTGATTTCTTAAACTTACGACAGCATTTCTTTTTATACTTCGTTTTGCAGTCGTAAGCATCAATAACCGTTAATGGTATAAAACAAGAGGTGGAATGTTGCGAAATCATAGCTTATGTTTATTGATACGCAAATATATTATTTATTTGGACTAAGTCCAAATAAAGGCTATGTTGTTTTTATGATTTTTTTCATACGTTCATTTTAGAAGTAACCAAACGATTTAATTTTACTCTCTAACTTTTTGTGCTTCTAAAAGCATGGACTCATTCGAATTGTTCTGTTGGATATGTCTAAAATTGCCTTTGCCCATTTTTGCCAATTTTAGAAGTCGATTTTGGTCTTCAGGATTTACTTTTTTACTATAATAAAGCACCGAAAGCTGGATGTTATCTTTAGCGGTCTCTTTTACAATTTTACTAAGGGCTTTCTCATTTTCATAAGCTCCGTCTGTAGCAATAATGATTTTGTTGTTGCCGTTTGGAATAAAATTCATGCCCGCGGTTTTAGACGCTAAGGTAAAACCTTCCAGAATGTCAGATTTTCCTTTAGGTTTTAAAGAATCTAAAGCCATAAAGATTTGATTTTTCTTTTTAGAAGAAATGGGAGAGAGGACAAGCTTAGCAGAACCAGAATAGGTGACTATAGCTACTTCGTCTTCGGGGCGCATAAGTCGAACTAAATGTTTAAATGACTGTACAAGTAATTCTATTTTTTCGGGCTTATTCATCGAAGTGGATACATCAATGAGAAATACTAAATTGTTTTTTGCAAAACCATCAAGTGGACTGCTTTTTTTGACTATAGTATCTTTTTTAGGAACCATTTGAGCAAGGACTTCTTCAGCCTTTTCAATATCTTCTGGTCTAACTGTTTTTAACCAATTGGGAATTTCCACAATTTTTATCATTTCTACATGAGTAGAATCTATGAAACGATTATGCTGAGATATTATCCCACGTCCAAAGCGATTATATTTTGATAATAAACGTTTATTATAATAAAAATAAGCATTGCCATGCGGTAATTTATAGCCTTCATCTTTGATATACTCATCTACAAAATCTCGAAATTGATTGACTTGTTGCCATATAAAATCATATCGAATAAACAGCAACTTTTTACTTGACTCTTCTAGAAAACGGACATTGGTCAAATCATCTCCAGCATGCTCTTTGAAAATTTCCATTGCCATCTCCAATTCTAATAAGAGATTGCTAATGTCGGTTTTATTTTCTTTTTTCAATGCTAAAATAATGGCTTGACAAGGTTGTACGAGATTACGCAATATTTCTCCTGTTTCATTATAAGGATTGAACTGATCTTTTTTCTTCATTTGGACAAATGCCCGTTCGATAGTACTACTCATCTCTAGACTCAGGCGAAATGCATTTTGATAAAATTCTGCGCTTTCTTCCAAAAGGTCAAATGCTTGTTTTTGTTGTGGATCTTTTAAATAAACTTTGCGTTTTATATATTGGTCTAAATCCTCTGAAATGCGGACGATTTCTAAAGTGTTTTCCCACATTTGACGACTTAGCCCTTTAATATTTGCTAAATAATTGGAACGGATATAACCATCTTTGTTCTCTAGGTAAAATAGTTTGGCTCTTGGGGTATTTTCTCCAAAATAGGTAGGATCATCTAGAATTTCTTTATGCATAAATTCTAGTTTAATTTTGACTCCTGCATCAATTTCTGGACTTACTTCCAATAAGGTCTTGTTGAAGTCGTTAAATTGATTGTAATAATCCCATAAAATGTAAATTTGATCATTATAGACTTCGACATATTTGTTCAATAAATCCAATTCCGTTGGGATATCCAATTCAGTTTGAGAATAGACAGAAGTACTACTTAAAAATGCAATAAAGAAGATCAAAAATCTCATAATCTAATTAACGGTTCTAACCACACCACTGCGTCGAAAATCGCCCACAGCATCAAAACCTTGTTTCGTTTTTTTTATGGTATGTACTCCACCAAAAAACATAGCAAAGTCATCCCAAACCTTTAACGTATGATCTGTATTTAATATTTCAGGATCATTGAAAAAACCTGGTTCCATAAAGAACGCTTTATGCTCTACATGCGCTCTAGGTGCCTTCACCGCCTCTTCAACTGTTAATTGGTGATCGATTAAATAATGAATAACCTGCATAATCGCTCGGGGTATTCTACTAGCACCACCTGTACCTAAGGCATAGGCAATTTGATCTTTTGCATCTAAAATGAGGGTAGGAGTCATCATAGAAGACAGTCGAACATCACAATCCCAATTATGAAAACCATTTGGTAAAAGCGCAGCTTCTCCAAGCATATTATTCATCATGATATGCGTGTTTGGAATCATATACCCACAACCTTCTCCATTGGAAGTGGTAATTGAAATCGCATTATGATGTTCATCCATTACATTTAAGTGGGTCGTGCTTCCCCATTTTTTATTTTCACCCGCAGGAAAATCTTGACCAATTTGGGGTAAAATTTGATGTATTAACTTAGCTAAATTGGCTGGTGTTTTATCTACTTCATCGATTCGTTTTAGGGCCTTAAAAACTTGGATTAAATGTTTAGGGTCTTGAATAGAATAAGGGGATGAAATTGGCTGAATTTTATCTAAACCTAAAGCAATTAAAGCGCCACCTGAAGAGGGTAGAGGGTTCGTAAGAATTTGATGCCCTCTATAATTAAATCTTAACGGGTCTTTGATGTTTACAGAATAATTTGCAAAATCCTCTCTTTGTAAAAAGCCACCTAAATTGGCACAATCATCAGCTACTTGTTTGGCAATTTCTCCTTCATAAAATAAACGTGGGCCTTCTTTTGTCAACACATCTAGAAAATCGGCTAAATAAGGCATTTTGATTTTATCGCCTACAGGTAGTAATTCTCCATTTTTAAAGAATACCGATTGGGGATCTTCCTGTAAAGAAAGCATAGGACGAAGTACAGTGAAATCGAAAAATTGAAAGTCATCGACTATTGCACCTTCTTTGGCTAATTTAATCGCGGGTTCTAATAAAATATGCATAGGCAGCGTACACAAATGTTCATGCATGGCATAAATACCAGCAATCGATCCTGGTACTGCTGCGGAGCCCATACCAATGTGAAAGTCTTCTTTTGTTTCGCCAAAGTCTAGCGTAAAAGGGAAAAAATCAATTTCAGATATTGGTCTTTTCTTTTTTGGGGTTTGAACAAAAAAATCAAATAATAGAGATCGTCCGTTAGATTGATGACTTAAAGCAAAGGCACCGCCTCCTGCTGAACTCATACAAGCTTCGGTAATAAAGGATGCATAGAATGCAGCTATTGCGGCATCGAAAGCATTTCCTCCTTGCGCTAAAATTTGACAAGCAGCATCTGCTGTTTCGGGATGACCAGCAGTGATCACACCTTTGGTTTTCTTAGACATAATTGCAAATAAACAACTTCTCTTTGAAATTGAAAAGATAACGATTAAAAATAAAGAAGTTGTTTAAAAATAATGAATAATCATTTCTAAACAACTTCTAAAAAAACGCCCAAAGCACGGTGGGGTCTTTGAAACCTCAGTAAAACATGTTTGGAGCTGCTGATGTAGTTCAGTAATCCCCTCGTCAATTCGAAAATCGAACCGGACAAGTCAACGGTCGGGGCCCGCCCTAGTTACGCCAAGCTTGGCACCAATTTAATAATTTGTAGATTCAAAGACATTCCCATGCAAGGGCAACAAAATCAACACTTAACCAGGTTACTCAATGCATCAAAGCAAGGTAAGCGGTCAGTCCGCTGAATTTAAAAGATCATATCAGATGACCTTTCAAGACCAAATGTAAAAGAATACCTTGGATTTGTCAAGTTTGTTTTCATTTATTTTTTTCGGGAAAAAATATAAATTTTTTCCTTATTCATAGATTCTCTTGTGTTACAATATTTTATCTTTGCCCAAAAATATTAAGGAATGAAATATCGTAGACTAACAGCTGAAGAATTACAAGAATTGGAAAAAGAGTTTATTCATTTTTTGTCTGTAAATTCGATCACAGGCCCTGATTGGGAAAAAATGAAAAAGGAAGATTTAGAAAAAGCAGAAGGGTTTATAGAAACCTTTAGTGATATGGTAATGGAAAGAGCTTTAGGAAAATTAAAATATTTAGAACTTCGAAATCCTAAGGATTGGAAAATATTTTTCATTCAGGAAAGCCAAGTAGAATTAATATGCATACAATTGCCTGAAGAGGCGACTACCGATCTTACGCAAAGTTTTTCTTCTGAAGATTTGACTGAGCAAGGAGCAAAAATTTATTCGGCTCAAAAAACGTATAAAGAGCAAAAAGAACTCGAAGTTTTTGAAATGGTAAATAGTGGATGTACAATCGCAGACGAAAAATCATATGATATGATGAAAAAACTATTATCTTGGTCAAAATCTTAATTTTTTAATATATTAAAGGTTCAATTGAAATTCAATTGTTTTTATTTGTGATTAAACGCCAATTATTATGTTAGATATTACCAATGCGTTACTGACTTCGAGACGGAATCGTCCTTTTTTAAGAGATCCAGAGCGGTACAGTATTTATGATTTAAAAGGAGTAATCGTGCATTGGACAGCCAATACAGGAAGAGGAGCGAATGCTTGGGCGAATCGAAATTATTTTAATTCAACTACACGGTATGCTTCTGCTCATTATATGGTAGATGATAAAAAAATTCTTCAATGTTTACCTGACAATGAAGTGGGCTTTCATGTAGGGGCTAGAAATTATAAGCCCGTTGGGCGTTCTATTATGGAAGGAGATCGCAACCCAAACTATTTTGTGATCGGTATCGAAATGTGCGTGAACTCTGATGGAGATTGGGACAGAACATATAAAAATACGGTAGAATTGACTCGTCATTTGTTAAATAAATACAATTTGACCATCTTTCAATTATGGCGTCACCATGATATAACAGGCAAGGATTGCCCCAAAATGATGATTGATGAGGACGCATGGCAAAAGTTTAGAAAAGATGTGAATGAGGGGGTGAATCTTCCTATCGCAGAACCTGTAAAAAGAGCCAGAGTAAATGTAAATGACCTCAATGTGCGTAGCGGAAATGGTACGAGTTATAGTGTAGTAGCTAAACTCAATGAAGGAGACGAAATTGATGTTTTTGATCGTATCGGCAATTGGATTCGAATAGGTGATGAAAAATGGATACACATGGATTATGTATCGGTTGTTGTTGCTTCAAAAACGGGAATTGTCCGAGTCGATGGAGATTCATTAAATGTACGTAAAGGGCCCGGAACAAGTCATTCTATTGTAGGCAAACTCAATGATGGAGACCCTGTAGAAATAATAGATAGTTCGGGACGTTGGTATCGGTTAAAAGATGCCAATGATGGTACCCAACAATGGATACATTCAAATTATGTAGAATTGCAAGAAACTAAAAGTGCCTATGTGACTTCTAATCGATTGATCGTACGTAGTGGCCCTGGAACCAACTTTCCTAAAGTAATGCGAATGACAAAAGGCGATGTACTTCGTATATTTAGTGAAGAGCTTCCTTGGTTGCGCATTGGCACCGACCAATGGGTGCACAATGCTTATGTCAATGTAGTTTAAAGGTTGTCTTATTTTCCTTCTTCAGAATTAATTACCTCAAGTAATTCGATCTTAAAGATTAAAGTTTCATTGGGACCAATAGGGCCAGATTTGTTGGGGCCATAGGCAAGTTCAGATGGTACATAAACTTCCCAATGTGATCCTGGAGGCATGAGCATTAATGCTTCAGTCCACCCTTTAATTACTCCTTTTAAAGGTAAGGTAACTGCTTCTCCTTTTTCATAAGAACTATCAAAAATTTTCCCACTGATTAATCGTCCTTCATAATGTACTTTCACTTGATCACTGATTGCTGGAGGTATTCCTTTTCCTTCTTTAAGTACTTTATACTGTAATCCACTTGGGATGGTTTTCACTCCATCTTTTGATTTATTGGCTTCTAAAAAAGCTTTACCAATGGCCGCATTTGAATCTTTTACTTTTTCCATTGATGCACGTAGATGATTATTCATTATACTTACAGCCATTAAGTGTTCTAGTTTTGGTTCCTCTTTTTTCATCACGTCATGCATAGCCTGTTTAACAACTTCTAAATCTAGATCATCTACGAAGTTGTTTTTTAGGGTATTACCTAAAGAAACACCAAAAGCATAACTGATCGAATCTTTAAGTGGCTGGGTTTTATCAACAGCCTCTTTTTGGGCATTAAGATTGCAGTGAAATAGAAAATGAAGAAGTAATAAAGTAATTCCTATTTTTTTCATAATAAAATTAATTGTTATTAGTTAATTTGACCAATCAGGTGATTGCAAAAATAAGGCCTAAGTTGAGCATATACATTTATTTTTGAAAAAATAAAATAAAGCGTTAAAACTCAATGTGGTTTTTCTTCATGTGAATGAATTATTGTACCTTAAAGCGTTTTTAAAAATTAAAAAATATTGAACTCGATGAAAAGATTGATTCTTATATGTTTATTGACCTCGATGTATTGTTTTACTTTAACTGCGCAGTCTTCTGATCGTTGGCAGCAAGCCGCAGATTATACCATGGAAATAGATGTTGATGTAAAAAATAACACCTACACAGGAAAACAAAAAATAGTATATAGTAACAACTCCCCAGATCAATTGAATCGGGTGTTTTACCATTTGTATTATAATGCTTTTCAACCTGGAAGTATGATGGATGTACGTTCGCTTACTATTGATGATCCAGATCGAAGAGTAGGAGATCGAATTTCAAAACTTCAAAAAGATGAGATTGGTTTTATAAAGGTAAAGTCATTAACACAAGATGGTCAACCTGTAAACTTTGAGCATGTAGGAACCATTTTAGAGGTTGATTTGAAAAATCCAATCAATTCGGGGAAAAAGTGTGTTTTGGAGATGGAGTGGGAAGCTCAAATTCCTTTGCAAATTAGAAGAACAGGAAGAGATAATAAAGAAGGAATTTCCTTGTCCATGACACAATGGTATCCTAAATTGAGCGAATATGATTATATGGGTTGGCATGCGAACCCATACATTGGAAGAGAATTTCATGGCGTATGGGGTGATTTTGATGTAAAGATTTCTATTGATGAAACTTATATCTTAGGAGGAACAGGTGATCTTCAAAATGCAAATGAAATTGGTTATGGTTATGAGAAGAAAGGAAGTACGGTCAACAGAAAACCAAAAGATGGAAAACTAACTTGGCATTTTGTAGCCAAAAAAGTACATGATTTTGCTTGGGCTGGAGATCCTGATTATAAACATACCAAAGCGAAAGTGCCTAATGGACCTATGCTTCATTTCTTGTATCAGGAGAATCCAAAAACAAAAGAAGTTTGGGCGAAACTTCCAGAATTTACCGTAAAGGCTTTTCAAAAAGTAGAGGAACTTTATGGCGATTATCCTTATAATCAATATTCAGTGATTCAAGGAGGAGATGGGGGAATGGAATATCCAATGGCAACTTTAATTACGGGACATCGAAATTTAGGTAGTCTGGTTGGGGTAACCGTACATGAGGTCATGCACACTTGGTATCAAATGTTAATGGGAACGAATGAAGCCTTATATGCTTGGATGGATGAAGGATTTACGAGTTATGCTTCTAATATCATTAACGCTTATTTATTCGAAAGAGAAGGAAATCCACATGAGTCTTCTTATGGACAATACATTTATTTAGCTACTCAACCTGGAATAGAAGAGCCTTTATCTACCCATGCCGATCACTTTAAAGTAAATATGGCCTATGGTATCGCTTCCTATGGAAAAGGGGCTGTTTTCCCTCATCAATTGAGTTATATTATTGGAAAAGAAACCTTTGATAAAGGAATGTTAGCCTACTATGATACTTGGCGTTTTCGTCATCCAAATCCCAATGATTATATCCGTGTGATGGAGAAATTGTCGGGTTTGGAATTGGATTGGTATAAAGAGTACTTTGTGTATACCACAAAAACAATAGATTATGGTGTAAAATCAGTAGCTAAAGCTAAAAAAGGAACCAAGATCACGTTAGAACGTGTAGGAGACTTTATTATGCCTATAGATTTGGAGGTTGAATATACGGATGGGACTCGGGAGATATTTAATATCCCTTTACAAATTATGCGTGGTGCTAAGGCACAAGAGGATATGGATGCAAAATACACAGTAGCCAAAGATTGGGCTTGGGTTAATCCTACCTATGAATTATTGATTCCTCAAAAGATCAAAAAAATTAAGCGAGTTACTATTGACCCCACAAAACGATTGGCTGATGTCGACCCTGAAAATAACGAAAAAACTGAATTTTAGTCTGTGGTCTTGTAGCTTCTTTTTATTGTTCTTTGTTTTTCAATCATGTAAGCAAGAATCTAAGATTCCAGAAGCTTCCTTACCCAAAGATGGAGATGGGGCATATGATCCTGCAAAATATCCTAGGAAAGGGAAAAGTGTATTAAATACTCGAAATCTGGTAATTACTAAAGGGCAATCTTTGTTAGATGCTAAAAAAGTAACTTTAGAAATAAAAGAGAATAGTAGTATTGAAAAGGCGGTTTGGATAAAAGCGAGTTATAAATCCTTGCCTTCTGAATGGTGTGATATGGGAACGAACACTGCCAATTCCGTTCATCGAGTATTAAGATTAAAATTTCTAAATGCTCAAGGCAAAAGAATACAGGCTGGACAGAATAGAAAATTGGTGAAATGGACAAAGAAATCTAGTCGGTTCTTGAATGGAGGAACACAAAGTTCTAGTTTTCAAAAAGAGGTTGGGATCAATCTTGAGGGTGAAATCTTAATGTACAATTTTCATGAATTACCTGCAGGAAAACAACCCGTCTATTTTGAATTAGTGGCAATTTGTGAACCTCCAGGTGGTGGGGCATTAAAAGAAGAAAAAATTCTGCTAAAAGGAAAAGTAGAATTAACAATTCCTAAAATTGTACAAAGTCGATTCCATTTTAAACGTATGGAAATTACTCAATCGGAGTATGATAAACCTTGGGATAAACGAACAGATCGACCACCTGATTTACTTTGGGATTTAAGTTTGTTAGGAAGACCTTTATTTAGTTCTAAACGTAAAGTTAATTCCAAAGCTTTTGAGCGCGAAGTCATTTTTGATGTATATCATTATAGCCTAAGTGATCAAGTAGTCCTTGCAATCAAAGACTATGATTTTCTCCCAAAAGATAATTTAATTTCAAATTGGTCTGGTAGTATTTCTGATCTAATTAAGAAATCAAAAGCGGGTACCTTATTTTCTAAATTAAAGGTAGAAGATTTTGATCTTAC
>JAHDCJ010000115.1 GCA_020629935.1 Saprospiraceae bacterium
TTTGATATAGTCGGGATGACAGGATTTGAACCTGCGACCCCACGCCCCCCAGGCGTGTGCGCTACCGGGCTGCGCTACATCCCGATGATGTGAAATTAATCATAGAAAAAATCCTATAATTTATGGAGGATTGCAAAAATACAAATTGCATTGGAATTATATGCAGGCTGTCCTACCTTTTTTACAAATGGACAGTTAAAATAGTTCCAATCTAGGTTTAGATAGGGATAAAAAAAGATCCTATGACTAGAGATATAGCTATAGGATCTTTTCTATCTAAATAGGAAATCAATAAAATGAAATCTGTTATTTTACTTTCAATATTTTAAAAACTTTGGTGTTCCAAGCATTCGTTTCTAAACGAATAAAATAAGTGCCCGTCGCTTTTTCTCCCAAGTCAATAGTTAATAAATTATTGCCTTCTTGTAGTGAAACTGGATTTCGTATAATTTGACGACCAATAATATCGGTAATAATAATCTCTCCTTCTACCGCTTCAAAAACATCTATTTGCATACTTAGATTTCCATCTTTGGTTGGATTCGGATAAATCACGGCATTGCCTTCTTTATGACAATCGCTTGTAATCGTGATCAATTCCGATTCAGTAAAGCTTCCATCAAAATCGTATTGTATGAGTCGGTAATAATTTGTATTAGCCTGTAGATTTTGATGTGTATATTGATAAAAATTAGTTTCGGTACTTGTTCCTGCACCATCAATTTCTGCAAGATGCGCAAAATTTCGACCATCTAAACTGTGTTGTAAAACAAAGACTTTGTTGTTTTCTTCAGAGGCCGTTTCCCAATAAATGAGATTATCACATCCTTGGGATTCGCCATTAAATTTAGCAAGTTCTATAGGTAAAGGCCCATCGCCATGAATGAAAAAAGTAGAGAAAGAACTTACCTCAAATTCTAAAATATGTGTGTTGTTTGGACCTTGATTTGGTAAGGCCGTAGGACTGATAATCGTATAGTCCGTTCCAGTAGCAGGAACACCTAAGGTACCACCAGAATATTTAGACACTACCAAGTCATTGATAGAGCTTACCATAGGATCTTTATCTATTAATCGTTGCAATTCTCCTGTACCAATAAACAGTTGGACTTTTACAGGGTTTGTTGGTTGACTAGCAGGTTCAATTTTAAAACTTCGGTCTAAAATATATTTACCTTGAAACGAAGCGACCATATTGGTTTGGGCGGTAGGGTTATGATTATAAGAATCAGCTACTACTAATCCTAAATTTTCTCCTTGATCTAAAATCGCCACAAGACCTAATCCTGAAGCATCCGACAAGAAAGTGGTTTCATCTTTTCCTGTAATTATACAAGCCCCAGATTCTCCTCTTGGAGAAATAGAAGTAGGGTAAGTTTTCAAACAAGTACATCCACAATCTAAATCTACGACATCAAATGTAGTACTCACCAAGCCATCGCTACACACATCACCTACACTCGAACAACAAGTCCCTCGAATCCAATCAATCTCAAAATTGCCCGTTTTATTTACTGGGTCAATACGTAATTGTAAGATAGTATGATTAAGCCATTCGGCATGAGCACTTGGGTCTAAAGTAACAATTTGCCAATTTCCATTTCCAGTATAAGAGGTAGTCACTCTTCGTGTTCCAGAGAATCCTCCATCTTCATTTTTCCAAAATAATTCTGTGGTTCCATTCTGATCTGCTCGCATCCGGACTTGAATCGTTTGAATTTCATTGCCAGAGAAAAATAAATTTGGACCAGGAATATATGGATCGGCATTGGTTGAATTTCCACTTAATATTCCATTGCTTACGGTTTGTTCGATTATTGTGGATCGTGGTGCCCAGTTTTCAAAATTATCATTATTCAAAAACTCAAATCCTATATCGCAAACGTCTGTAGCATCTCTTCCTTCACTCCATTCTACGGCATTGGTCATTCCATCGCCATCGTCATCGCTTAAGGCATCTGCAAGTGGAGGATTGCCAGGAGAAACTAATCCAAACCAATCAAATTGGATTCCATTGGTTTGGGCAAGGACTGTTATGGTATGTGTCCCCGCAGGCAATGCAAGTGTACCTAATTCGTGCTTAATCGGAAAATTGTATGTGTTCGGAATTGAAAAAGTAGAATTATTCACTCCGTCAACTTTAATCTGTAAATTACTCACCTGATTGGTGGTGCCTCTAAAATTTAAAGTATAATTTCCTGCGCTAGGAATATCTATAGTATAGTTCCAATATTCTCCAGAAGAAATATTATTGATCGCCAATTCATTAGAAAAAGAATTGGTGTTTTTTCCTAATTGGACTACAGTACCTAAACGTAAAATATCTGCACTATACGTGGTACCTGTATAACGATTGCCCGATATATTTGTAATTGGATTGGGCGCATAAGCCCCCATCTCTAAATAAGCCTTGAATTGCCCGCCATAGTCAAAATGTTCCGCTTCAATGATTTCATCAACATTGGAAGCTGTCCCCTCATAGGGTCTAGGATCTAGAGCATAAGTAGTGAGTGCTTGTTGCTTTACATTTCCCGCTGGACTAACCGTTAAATATCGGTAAGCGGCATATTCATAATCCGATGGATCATAGTCATTTCCTGCCACAAAACGTACATGTAATCGCTTGGTCGCACTTTCCCAATAATAGGCAGAAACCGTAGATGTCCTAACGGCATTTATGCTAGTCCTTGCAGTCGCACCAGAAACATTCAATTGAACGGGAGAACCCTCAAAAATGGCATCCACTACATCACCATTTTTAGCATAACGCATTTGAACCGAATTACTTGCTCCAATTTCATTTAACCAGCGAAAAGTATAGACTCTTCCAATATTTGGAATGACTGCAAATTGATTGCTTGCTCCCCAAACACTTCCCGAAACAGTATGCCCATCGCCCCATTCCGAATATATAGAATTTTCATATGGGGTGTCTGATCCTTTAATTTCTATCTTAGCTACATGCAAAGGAATGGTCGATTTATGGCCATAGGCATGCGCTTGTATTCGTTCAAAATTTTGATCATCTAAAAGATAAGGATGCTCAGGTAAAATACTCGCATTCGCTAATCCTGTGATGGTTCCATCAATATCACGAACACATCCACTTAAGCGCATAGGCCGCATTATATACCGATCATTATAAATAGTACTATTCAAAAAAGTACAATCTTTAAAGAAATCATTGGAACGATCTGCTGCTCCTCCAAACCAAGAAAAAACAGATAAATAGTCTAAATCAAAATCTTGGAAATGACTATCATAGACTTCATAACCACCATCATAAAAGGCAAGTGCAGAACAAAATGCACTATTAGTGGGTAAGGTATTATGTGCAGAATTTCCTACAAATAAACAATCACGCATTCTGCCTTTCCAAGCACTTACCACCATCTCATCGCCTTCTCCATCCAATAGTTTAATATTGATGAATTCTATGTTCTTTGCAGCACTCGTATGTGTTCGGGTCCACCAACCTCTATCCATTTTATAACAAGTAAAATCTTCTACAATCGCCCACGCACCAACACCATTTACGGTAGGTGTATATCCTGCATTTTGAATTTCCTCTTGAGCGGCATTATGAGAATGATCAAAATGTAACCCTGTTAATACAGAGTGCGCCATATTGCCTTTGAACGATCGAATTAATGTGGTTCTTGGAAATACACCTGTCGTTCCAGCTGATTCTCCTGTAGGAGCAGCGGGTAATCCAAACCAATAAGCTACTCCCGCAGATCCTGCTACTACATTGTCTTCAAAAGTATTATCAGGGTTGGTAATCCAAAAAGCAGTAGGTCCTTTCACCCGAATCCCATCATGTTGATAATCGGAAGGAACTATACCTAATGGATTGTCCAAGCCTCCTGGTAATGTGCCAGCATTGTATGCCGTATTTGAAGGTGCATGTGGAGGTACATAAACATTCATTACTAAATTCCGCTTGATTACGTTTCCTGTTTCTACTGCATCCTCAAGAAAAATAGCACTTCCCCAAATATGAAAAACCATGTTGTCTTCTAGCAAAGCATTTTGTGTTCCATGAATTACCGTAGCTCTATTATAGGTATGATGTATAGATGCATTTTTTAAATATTGTCCTGAGACATTACCACATAAATGCCAGTGAAAAGGATAACGACCAATATGGAATTGTTGCCCCATTCGAAATAACTCAATGTTATCGGCATATCCTTTTGCTCCAGGCATAATCATAATATGACCTCCATATCCAGTAGTTTCGGCATTGGCATCACCTTGTATTTTTATATTTCGAGTTAAACGTCCAACTTCCGTTCGATTCTCTACATTCCATGATCGAAATGAAGCGCCCGTTTTCCCATTATCGTAATATAAATTTTCTCCAAAATGAGTATAATCTAATGCACTATTCAAGGTGATAGTTCTTAAATCTGCACTGATATTAGTGATTGTTCGTTCTTCGGCTTGATCTTGGGAAAAAACAGCAGAAGCTATGGTAATTTCATCACCCACTTCCCAATCTACCGCTTCCATCATATGGATTTGATTTGCTCCTGCATTCGCATGTTGATCGATACGAGACCATGATTTCTTTTGTTCTCCATGAAAATGTAAAGTACCTCCATTTAAGGCTACAATATATTTGTCGCCCATACCTAGATGATTATCTCCATCATTAGTTCCAATGAGGGTGATTAAACATTCTCCTAGATAGGGTGTGGTTTCTGTACCAATTTCCAAAAGGGCAGAGCTACCATTAACTGCAATATATTCTGCTTCTAAATCAATATCTGTGCCTGCGGCCATCCCCGCAATAGCTCGTAGTCTTCCATTGACCATAATTGATTTTACGCGTATATTTCCTTGCAAGGTAACGGTTCGAGTAGAAGGTATATTTACATCATCTACCATCGTGGGAAGTATACCACCTGACCAAATCGCAGGATTGTTCCAATTCCCATCAGCAATGGCCATCACATTGGCTGAAGTTGGAGCTTTGGGAACACACATAGCCAAGTCTGTACGGAAAAGATTGGTAGGGTCAATGGGATCTTTTTTTTCATAGGAGAAGGCCATGGTAGAAAAAAATAAAATGGCCCATGTAAACAAGTAAAATAATTGTTTTATCATACGGAAGTGTTTTGAATATAATCGTTTATTATAGATCAAAAGATGGGTGTAAATGATCTAATTAAACAGTGTTAAAGTTGCGGTTCCTTTAAGGGAAATACTGTTTAATTGAAACAAAAATACAAATTTAAAACCTTGTGTTCAAGTAGAAGCGTTGCTTAATAAATAGGGGAATTCTATATATAAAAAAATGGAGAATATACGCTATTGATAGCTAATGTAAAATAGATTTACATTAGTTGTTTATACGCAAAAAAAAGATTTTATTTTATAGACTTAATACTTAGTATTAGACCATTTAAAGCCATTTTCGTTTAATCTCTATCGTAGAAAAGACGATCATTCTCTTTTTATTGAATGATAATTTTCTTTAACGCTTTCCCTGAAGATGTAGCGATTTCAATGAAGTAAATTCCTTTTGGATAGGCTGATAAATCAATGCTTAAATTAGACAAGTTTTCTACAGGAAGTTGAAGGATTTCTTGACCTATAATGTTACGCAAAGTAAGTTGGTTTACCTTATTCGTTTTAAATTCAATTTGCATGATTTCATTAGCTGGATTTGGAAAAACACGTACAAAATCATTCGCATCTAAACCATTCGATATTCCCAACGGTGCATAAGGACGTGGGTTAGGATGTTCATGTCTATTGAAAAAATCCCATATCGCAGCAGAGGCGTGGAAGTCGCCATTTACATTGCCTAAATCGGCAACAAAAAACGCACCTGGCCAAGAATGACCGCCATCCGCAATAGTATAAAAAAGGACTTCACTGTCGTCATCACAATTGGTATATTGTACATAAGACGCGGTACAATTATCCGTCATGTCGATATCTGGTACATTTACTGGACTTGGACTGTCTGTACAATTATTATTATTTACCCAATAATTAACTGCTGCCGGAGCAGACAGCGTAAATCCAGCAGAACCATTATAAGGAACAACTAAATCTAAAGTACCATGTACTTCCATTACAGGAACCGCTCGCTGTGGATTACAACTGGCTTGACCTAAAACTGTCATGGCTCCAGTTACCGACGCAATGGCTGCAATTCGGTCAGAAAGTTCACAAGCTAATACATAACTCATGTACCCTCCATTTGACATGCCTGTAGAATACACTCTCTTTAAATCTACATTATAATCGCCGTGCATTTTATCAATCAAGCGATCTAAAAATCCAAGATCATCTACTCCTGTTCCAAAGTAAGAATTGAAATGAGTATCGGTATCTCCCCAAGAGGTAGTTCCTACCAACCCTTGTGGATAAACTACAATACAATTGGCGGTATCAGCTACCGTATTAAAAGCTGAATAGACGATTTGTTGAATATTATTCGAGCCATAACCATGCATGTTAATAACCAAAGGCCATGAATCACCAACGGTATAAGAGGCTGGAATATAAACCGTAAAAGCTCTCGTTTCTCCATCATGAGTGAAACTGTCATTAATGGTTTGTTGAGCGAAAAGATGGCTTGAAAAAAATAGAATCAATAGAGTATAGATCGGAAATCGCATAAGTAATTGGTCTTGGTTAGAAATAAAAAGCCAAAGGGCTATTGGTCTAAGATAATACAATTAAAATTTAAAATCGCATTTTATAATTAGAGATTGTGTTGCCTTAATAAACTTCTACTTAAAGATCATTTTATTTTATGTATCTTCGATGTCATCATTGTTTTTTTTATTCCATTCAAAATACCACACATGGAAATTTTACTTCCTAAATTGATTTATCTATTTACCTTGTTTACAGGATTAAGTACCGATGTGTATTCTGATCAAATCGCTATTGAAATTAATAAGAAAAAAGGAAAGATTGAACTACAAGGACTCTTCGTGGAAAACGAAGATGCAATAAGTAAAACAGAGCGTGAAAGAATTTTCTCCTACAAAATAAAATCCTTAGTAGATGGAGTCTACGTTAAGTCTAAAAAGATGACAAAACAAGGCGGAAAGTTTACTGCTACTTTTAAATTTAAAATAGAAGATAAGGAAGCTTTTTACCAAGCACTAGATTTTAGAATGACCAATGAAATGATCAAATCGGCTACCGAAGAAGAACTACAAGAAAAGCCAGATTTTATTAATGCCAATGAAATGATTTGTGCATTGCCCAATTATTTTTTGAAAAAGAAACCCATAACAAATGGAAAACTTTTTGAACCCGCTAGAGAAAAAGTATACATTATCTCTTGGCCTGAAAAAAGCAAAAAAATAAATCTTTTGATGGAAGTCGATTCTCCAGAAGGAGCAGATTATATTGAAAAATAAGTAAGCACAGGATACATCGAATCCTTACCTTTTTATTCCGCAAAAGCGCCAATCTGAATCTCATTTACTTTATGGTCTTCATCAAAGTAAAATAATAAACCTCCATAGATCGAACCCGCAAGAAGCATGTCGTCTTGATTAGGCGTTTCAATTTCGGATTGATAAATTTTTAAAACCTCTGCTCTACTTGATCCAATCCGAATCCCTCGCTTTGTTTTTAGTTTAGATGGGGCACTGATCATTATGCGCTCCAAACTGATTTTTTGATCTTCTTCTTTAACCATCCCTAATCCTAGCCCTAATTTTTGATAAGTCCATTCTTGATGATGGGCAGCATCCGCACCCCAAAATTCCCATGCAGTCTTTTTTTCGGCAGGCCCAATTATTTTTTCTACGGCTTCACCAGCCATCCCCAATTTAAAGTTTCCAATGCTTTCTTTTTCTAATAAATCCATACCTAAAGAACCAAAGTCCTTGGTTGGGTTAATAGCAGGTGCTTCGTTCAATAAATCATCATCTTCATTCTCCGTACTGATTTCCTTTGGCGGATTAGGCTCCGCATTTTTTATTACTTGAGGTCTTTGTGCTTTCTTTTCGCCACAACTCATGCAAAGCAACAGGAAGGTGAAAAAAACTAGATAATATGATTTCATGATTTTATTGTTTAAACCTAAAGATACTACTTTATTTTTCTTCTTTATTCTTCTAAAAGTGTAATTTACCTTTTGAAATAAATTATGAAAAACCAAGCATCCATATTAAAACTAAAGAAACGAATCCAAGGAGATGTTTATCACGATAAACTAAACCTTGGTTTATATGCTACAGATGCGAGTTTATACCAAATCGAACCGATCCTTGTAGTACTTCCTAAACATAAGGAAGATGTAAAGAGCGCAATGGCTTGGGCCAAAGAAAACCAAATTTCTATTTTGCCCAGAGGGGGAGGAACCAGTTTGGCTGGACAAACGGTAGGGAAATCAATGATTCTCGACTTCTCAAAATACATGAATCAAATTATTGAATTTAATGAAAAAGAACAATGGATTCGTGTACAACCTGGTTTAGTTTTAGATACCCTAAATAATTTTCTAAAACCTAAAGGTTTAATTTTTGCTCCTGATCCTGCTACTTCAAGTCGAGCCAATATTGGAGGGATGATCGGAAATAATTCTTCAGGGACCAAAAGTATTTTGTACGGAAAAACAGTTGATCATGTATTGGAATTAGAGGTTCTTCTTCCTAGTGGAAATCAGTATACATTTAAAAAACAGACTGCGGAAAAGTTTAATGAAATTGCCGCACAAGAAAATGAAGAGGGATTGCTTTATCGGAATTTTCGAAAATTAATTTTTGAAAATAATGAAGAAATTGAAAAGCGATTTCCTAAAGTTATGCGAAGGGTAGGAGGCTATAACCTCGATGAATTTATCCATACCAATGAATGGAATTTAGCCAAATTAATTACAGGTAGTGAAGGCACGCTTTGTACTATTCTTGAAGCTAAAATTAATCTTGTCGAATTACCAAAGTTTAAGTCTGCTTGTGTGGTTCATTTTGATTCGGTAATGGATGCTATTAAAGCAGTAGATCCTATTTTGAAATTTCAACCTGCCGCAGTCGAAATTTTAGATCACACCGTCATTGACCTAAGTAGAAAAAATTTAGAAGCACTTCGAAATCGAGACTTTATTCAAGGAACTCCGGGTGCTGTGTTGATTGTCGAATTCTATGACGAAATAGAAAAGGCGACCTTAGATCGACCTCAAGCAATGACCGATTTGTTGAAAGAAAAAAACATAGGTTATGCTTATCCGATTTTTCAATCTGGGAAAGATGCCGCATACGATATGACTTGGGCTATTCGCAAAAAAGGCTTGGGTTTAATGCTGGGTGTACAAGGGGATAAAAAACCTGTAGCATTTATTGAAGATGCAGCCATCCCCATTCCTGTTTTACCTGCATATATTGAAGAGGTCAATAAAATTTGTGAAGCCGCAAAAACAGAAGTTGCCGTTTATGCGCATGCGAGTGTAGGAGTGTTGCATGTACGTCCAATGCTCAATATGAAAGATCAAGTGGATATTGATCGGATGAAATATATTGCAGAAGAGACTTTTAAATTAGTGCAAAAATATGAAGGGTCATGGAGTGGAGAACATGGGGACGGTTTAGTTCGTAGTCCATTTAACGAAGCTTTTTTTGGAGAAAAAATATATCAAGTATTAAAAGAAGTCAAGCATCTTTTTGATCCCCAAAATCTAATGAACCCAGGTAAAATTGTAGCGGCTGTTCCAATGGATCAAAATCTTCGATATGGAACGAATTACCAAACGAATAAATTAGAAACGGTATTTAAATATCGAAAAACGAAAAGCTTTTCGAACCTTGTCGAAATGTGTAACGGTGTCGGCACTTGTCGTAAGCCAGAAGGCGGAACCATGTGCCCAAGTTTTAGAGCCACCGCCGAAGAAGCTCATAGCACAAGAGGCCGAGCAAATGCACTTCGACTAGCTATCTCGGGTCAATTGGGAGAAGAGGGACTACAAAATGAAGCCTTATTGGATGCACTTGATCTTTGTCTTTCATGTAAAGCCTGCAAAGCGGAATGTCCAACGAATGTAGACATGGCGAAATTGAAAAGCGAGGTCTGGCAACAAAAATTAGATCATCAAGGTTTGCGTCTTAAAGATCGATTTATTCGAGATTCCGCACAATGGGCCAAAAGACTTTCGGGCAAAAGATCGGGATTAATCAATCGGATTCAAAAGCATCGATGGTTTAGAAAACGCTTAGAAAAAAGTGCAGGTTTTGATCAACGACGCATTTTACCAGATTATACAAAAACGACTTTTGTTGATTGGTTTAATGCTTCTTTTTCTCCGAAAAATAAAAAAAATAAAACGGTGATCTTTTTTGTAGATACCTACATCAATTATCATGAACCCGAAATTGGAAAAGCTGCCGTTCATCTTCTTCAATCTTGTGGATATCACATCGTGTTAGCTTCTGTAGGTTGTTGCCAACGACCCCGAATCTCACATGGATTTTTAAAGTTAGCAAAAAAAGAAGGTACGCAAGTTGCAGAAAAATTGGATGTTTATATTCAACAAGGATATCAAGTGGTGGTTTGTGAACCAAGTTGTGCTTCGGCATTAAATGAAGATCTTCCAGATTTAATTGATGATGCTCAGTTAGCAGAAAGATTAGAAAAAAATGTGATGCTTTTAGAGGTCTTTCTCGACAAAGAAAAGAAGGCAGGAAATTGGAAAGGCGCTTTATCTTTAAAAAATAACAAAACGGTAATGCATGGACATTGTCATCAAAAAGCATTATATGGAACAGCTTCAATATTTAATATTTTAACCAAAGAATCGCAAGCTTTATTGGAGGAAATTCCTTCGGGTTGTTGTGGGATGGCTGGTGCTTTTGGCTACGAAAAAAAGCATTATGAAGTTTCGGAAAAAATAGGAAATACCACGTTGATCCCTTATCTTAATTCACTAGATAATCAAACCGAAGTGATCGCCTCGGGTTTTAGTTGTCGGCATCAAATTGAACATTTCTCTAAACGTCAAGCGAAGCATTGGGTGGAAACTGTCCGATTAGATAATCAAGAAACGTAATAATAAAAAGGTATAATGATTAGCAAAGAAATTCCTAGAATTCCAAGAATAAAAGCACTCGTAAACGGATTGCGAAATGTTAATAATCCTATTCCTATGTTTAATAAATATTTAGAGGAATATGGAGATTCTTTTTATATGGAATTGGGTGGTGGTCCGATAGGTTTATTTACTATAGATAGAGACATCATTCAGCATGTCTTACAAAAGAACCACAAGAATTATCATAAATCGCCCATCCAATCAGAGAAGTTGGGAATGTTTTTGGGTAAAGGATTATTGACGACCAATGGAGCCTATTGGTTAAAACAACGTCGATTAATTCAACCGGGTTTTCATCGAGAAAAATTAGCCAATATTGTCCGCATTATGAATCGAGAAATTGATAAGGCTTTAGATCATTATGAACAATTAGCAGCGCAAGGGAATTGGTTTGATATGCATCATGAAATGATGGAGTTGACTTTTCGGGTAGTGGCCATGTCTTTGTTTAGTACAGAACTCAAAGAAGAAGATTTATTTGCGTTAAGAGAAACCGTAGAAGTGCTACAGGCTTATGTCGTCCGTTTAGTCCGACAGCCTTATCTTACGCCTTTCTTTAAATTATTTGGTACGCATAAAAACCGAGTACAACGGGTTACAGATTATAATGAAATTATCTTAAAACTGATTAATCTTCGGCGAGAGAGTGGGGAAGAACAAGATGATTTATTGGATATGATGTTGGCTTCTCGTTATGAAGAAACGAATGAAGGAATGACCGATGAACAACTCATTGCGGAGACCAGTGTCTTATTTGCCGCAGGTCATGAAACTTCTGCCAATGCCTTAACTTGGATGTTTTATCTCTTGTCTAAACATCCAGAAGTCATCGAAAAAATTCGAGAAGAAATAAAAACAACCTTGGGCGATCAGGAACCGGGTTTTGAAAATTTAATGTTATTGGGATATACCAAAAATGTAATTCAAGAAGGAATGCGTTTGTATCCTCCAGCGTGGGTTTTAGATCGTATCGCTCTAGAAGATGACGAAGTCAATGGGATTAAAATACCTAAAGGAACTTATGTCTTTCCTTATGTGTATGGCGTACATCATAGCGCCACACATTGGGATGATCCCGAAGCGTTTCGCCCAGAACGATTTAATGAAAAACCTGCGAGTTATACTTATTTTCCTTTTGGCGGTGGGCCACGTTTATGCATCGGAAATAATTTCGCTCTTATGGAAATGCAATTGGTATTAAGTCGATTATTGAAGCGTTATAATCCAAAATTTAAAACGGATCATCCAATTGAAATGCAACCGCAGGTGACCTTAAGTTCGAAATTTGGCATGCAAATGAAATTGGAAAAAATGGAGTAAGAATTTAAGGTTTGTATGTGAGTAATTACTTTAATGGATTTATTGATTATTGAGTTTGGGATATTTATTCCGAGTGGAAATAATTAATCATTTATGCCTTTATTTTCACAAAATGCAATAGTTTTTATATTTAAACATTTGTTGTTGAGTGTTTTATGTTTTGTGTAAGCCTGTTTATTATCCACGATTTATAATTTATGTATTTGTCCTTAGGCAATGATTTTTGTATTTTAGACAAATCGTATAAACTATTATATATGATGGTATTTACGAATAGTTCTTTTATTCAAAAAAATCAACCTCATGAGAAACCCCTTAAAATTTTGTTTCATTCTTCTACTTGGTGTATTAGGTAGTGGTATGTTTACTCCTGTATTTGCCCAAGTTTTTGGAGACAATGTCGTTATCATTAGAAATCAATTGACTCGAAACTATTTATGCTCTAGCGAAAATCGAGATGGAGGAGCGTTTTGGATGGAATCCGAAATCCCAGAAGATCGAAAAGATCAATTTAGATTTAGGTTGGAGGCTACAAGAGACGCCAATGTTTATCGATTAAAGCATGTGTATTCTGATCGATATTTATTTAGTGATCAAGATGATAATGGGGCTCGTTTTTCTATGGTGCGTACGATTCCAAGAGGAAACAGCGATCAATTTTCATTTCGGATATCTCCCGGGTCAGGAAGTCATCTTATTAAACATATGTATTCTGATAAGTATCTTTTTTCTGATGAACGGAGCGAACGTGGAGCGGTATGGATGTCTTCTTATCCAAGAGGGGAGACGGAAGCCTTTGAGTTTCTACTCTTTCACTCAAATGAAGATCCAGGGGAAGGATTGATTGCGTATAACGCAGCAGACTGTCCTTCTTGTTCGACTACACAAAATAATGAAATGGATAGAATAGTCCGCAATCAACAGGGCATTCACGGTAGTGATCCTGTGAGTCATCGTATCGGACCTTATGCTGCAGAGAAAATTTATTTTGGTAGAAATTGGTATCCAATGGATGGCTTTAAACATACGCTTTGTGGAACGCTTTATGACTTTAGGGTGCATGATGGAAGTTTCATTTTTTTCGGATCGAATGAAAAGGATTGGAATAATTTTATTGCTCCAGATCCCGCATATCGTTATTTAGTCGATGATGTTCTTCGATGGGAACCTGACTTAGACGATAGAAATGATGAATGGCATACCCATGAAGGTCGGTATACTATGGAAGGCGAAATTACACCACCTGAAGGATTGTTTCGTTATCCTCCTTTTAATTTAGTTACAAGAACATCTTCTATTGAAGGTAGAAACGTGTGTACTTATGGCCCTTGGGTAAGAGAAGAAGTGCATGCGAATCGACCAGAAATTCATCCTTCTGAGCAATATTGGTGGGGAAGTGATCGAATAAAATATATGCTTTTATTACAGGACAATTCGAATCGATATAATGAGCGTAGCGATTTTCGAGATATTCCAGATCGTGGATTTAAACCTTGGGCATCAAGTCCATTAAGTGGAGAATTTAGAATTCCGTTTAAAGTGAATATTGGAGAAGAAACCCATAAGTATTCTGTACAGATTGAGTATAAATCAAAATTGGTCACTCGGGATGATGCAGAAGCATCTCGTGATGTAGGTGCAGGACGTAGATATGCAGTAACTAAAAATTTTCAAGCACCAATCATCATTGAAGAATGGCAAGCGGTTGATGAAGATATTGGAGTCATGTTTGAAGAAGTTTGCTATAATAGTAGCACCAACGAAATTCGAGGATACATTGTGCTCAATGTAAAAGTGGGCACTAGAGATGAGCAAGGATTTGTGGTTTTGCGTTTAAATAAAAGTGTGATTGATCCGGTGCCTTATCGTAATTTTATTTTATCTCCCATTTTTATTTTTGATTTAGAAAGCGAGACAGAAGCAAGTGAAGAGGAAGATACCTATATGTTTTCTACCGAGCATATTGATGTAAACTCCCTACGATATTTAGATTTAGGAGGAACAGGTTTTTTAGGTGCCAATTATAAAATGAATCAGGTGAAAAAAGGAAAAGAGATTCCTTTGGTTGATGCAACGATTCAATTAAAAAACCATCCGAATTTGCCTTATAAATTAAGAGGAGAATTGAAGTCAGGGGTTTTGAGAAATTCAATTGTTCCTACGAACAGTAAAGAAGGATTGATTTTCGAAGTGAATAAAAAAGGCTATAAACCTGGAATTGTTGAAATTGACCCGATCGCTGTTTATCCGAAATTTTCAAAGGCAAAAAATCTAAAAGTAGAAGAAGATAAAAAAGCTTGGACAAATTTAGCAATGGCTTTAAAATGGAAAGATACCCAAACAATACCCGGAACATTCCATCGGGTTTCTTCACTACAATTTGACGTTGATCCTTCTTATGCGATGGTCAGAGATGGATTACCCGCTCCAGGAGAAGACGAAGATATTGTAGAAAAACTTAATGAAATTATTGAGAAGAATGATCCAGAAAAAATGAAAAAAGTATTTGGGTCTACCGCACCATTTAACGTTTCTTACCAAGTTAAGATAACCGATTTGAATACAGGGAAATCTATGGATTTGAAAAGTAAATTAAAAACTGCAACTCCTGTACAAATTGATTATAAAGATGGGAACATAAAAAATGGGAAGGTATTTATTCGCTTTCCAAACCAAGACAATAATATTTATCAAGTCAAAGTCATCGCCACATTGTCCGATTCTTTTGGTCATCGTTTTTCAAAAACATATACGGTGTATTCGCATTATTTAAAAACAGGTGGAAATCAAAAATATGAAGATTGGTTATTTACCGCACTAACAAATAAAAAGCCAGTAAGCAAAACTATTTTTCAAAAGCCTACATTAAAATATAAAGACCAAAGGATTTTAGGCATTATGCATGAAACGCATTTAAATGATGGGAAATATACGATGGAGGAATTGATTCGTTTACGAAAAGCAGCGTTAGGAAACCAAGTGAAAAATCAAGGGAAAAGATAAAATTGTTTTTTATAAATTTGATGTTTGAAAAAATGACAAAATAAAATATGAGGTAGGCTAGGCGTTTTGTTTGAAAAAATGATATATTGTAGATTCTAAATTTTATCATTGAGCTAATGACTTTAATTTCATTTCAAATGAATAATAGAAATCTATTTTTTATATCATTATTCTTTAAGTCGCTTTTGATGGTCATTTTTTTATTTCTTTTTTTAGAAAAAATAAATGCCCAACACATCCCACTTAAAAATGCTTCTTTTGAAAAATGGTCAAGTGGGATCACTAAAATCCAAATAGATAATATTTCTGACACTGGATATCCTTTAGGTTGGACAGAAAGAGATATAAGATATATATATGCTAAAGGACCTAACTATTATGGTTTGAAAAAACCAGCTTTTGATGGGGTTTATTATGTGTTTTTAGTCACAGAGACAAAACATGTGGAAAGTTTGGTTCAAGATTTAGAAGTTCCATTACAAAAAGATAGTTTATACACGATTTATCTTCCTTTGGCTTGGATCAAAGATTTTAAAGGAACATATAAACAACCGATTCAATTGCGAATATTGGGAAGTAAATCGCCTTACAAAAATTCAGTAGGAACAATAAGGAGTAAGGAATTAGAAATCTTGGGTGAAACCCCAGTGATTGATCATACGGATTGGCAAGTATATGCGATTGAATTTAGGCCAACAGTAGATATTCATTGTATTGTACTTCAATCATATAATGGTCCGTTAAGCTCATCTAGTGGAAATTTGTTGATTGATAGTGTGTCTCTTTTTCAGGGATATAATACGATCAAAAATGTTAAAATAGAGAATGAAGAATTAAGTAATCAAATTGAAAAACGATTTAAAGGAGGAACGGAGCGGTTTCTTTCTCATTTTCATGCTCATTTATATTACCCAAAAGAAACAAGATCAAACTGTGGTGTTGGTAAAACAAGGATGCATTTTACCTTAACAGAAACAGGGAAAATAAAAGATATTGCCTTCTCTAATATATTGGATGAATCTTCAAAGCAAGTCTTGCAAAGTACTTTTCTTAAAACAGAAGATCAATGGCTTTCTGGAGAAGAAGAAAAGTTCACCATCACCTTTGCATTTACCAAATCGGATATGCTTGAAATTCAAGGCGATTTAAACATTATAGATTCGCATCCCCACAAATGTATGCGAAGTGAAATGTTGAATAAACGTTTGGAAATTCAGATGGAAGCTAAGGTCTATTATGGGGCAAATATAACCCTCAAAAAATTATTA
>JAHDCJ010000116.1 GCA_020629935.1 Saprospiraceae bacterium
ATTTTTTAATGTTGATAATCAGTAGGTTAAGTTGTTTTTTGAAAATAAATATTTTTTTTTGAAAAAATCTGTCCACTTGTTTCTACCCTGCAACGTAATAAGGGTGAAATTAAACATTATTCAATTTAAAATTATAATCATGAAAAAGTTTTTAGTTATTTATTCCGCACCAGCTGACGTAGTTAATCAAATGAAAAATGCCACCCAAGAAGAACTTATGGAAGCAACTAAACCTTGGATGGCTTGGAAAGCTGCCAATGAAAATCAAATTATTGACTTAGGTTCTCGACTAACCAATGGACAACAACGAAGTACGAATACGGATTGGTCTACCGATGAAAAAATGGTAACTGGTTTTTCCATCTTACAAGGTGAAAATGAAGCAGCAGTCAAAGATATTTTAACCACACACCCTCAGTTGGTTTGGAATCCAGCTTGTAGTTTGAGCATCCATGAATTTTTTGGAATGTAAAAGACTTAGAAAAGATCAAAAAGAATATTATTTTTAAATCATAAAACAACAACAATTTATTATGAAAAACTTTATTTTAATTTTTATGGGAGCAAATTACAGTGATTTAGGATTTTCTCCAAAAGAAATGCAAGAACGATTAGGTAACTGGGGCGATTGGACAAAACGCTTAAGTGAAAAAGGAATTTACAAAGGAGGAGATGGATTAACCGAAGCCATTCGACGTGTAGAAGGTGCAGACAAAGTAGTCATTGATCGAACGTCTGCCGAATTGAAAGAAGTCATTGGAGGTTATATTTTAATCACTGCAAAAGACTTTGATGAAGCTACTGAAATTGCTAAGGATTACCCAGATTTTGATCTTCCTGGTGGCGCAGTAGAAGTGAGAGAAATCATGGATTATAGCGCTTAAAATGAAAGAAGACTCGCAACCGTTAGTAGACCATCTTTTCCGTCATCATTACGGAAAGATGGTCTCTACATTAACTCGAATATTTGGATTAAATAACCTTGGACTCATTGAAGATGCGGTACAAGATACTTTTGTCAAAGCCTTAATGCATTGGCAAAATGGTATTCCTCCCAATCCTGAGGGATGGTTAACTGCTGCCGCAAAAAATAGAGCAATCGATCTTTTTCGAAAAATAAAATCGGATCATTCTAGAGCGGAAAAGGTAAGTTTAGAATACTCTGAAAATACGATCGAACAGTTATTCCTCGATTATCAAATTGAAGATAGTCAATTGCGGATGATCTTTACCGCATGCCACCCTGTATTAAATCCCAAAGACCAAATTGCCTTTGCATTGAAAACCATAGCGGGATTTAGTGATAAGGAAATTGCAGTCGCTTTATTATTAAAATTAGAAACGGTAAAGAAGCGATTGTCTCGCGCTCGAAAAACAATAAAAGAACAAGGAATTGCCTTTGCTATTCCTAATAAAGAGGAGATGATTCCTCGTTTGGATCAAGTCCATAATGTACTCTATCTCATTTTTAATGAAGGCTTTCACTCGACTCAATCTGCTTTGGTACTCCGAAAAGAATTGTGCGGAGAAGCTATGCGTCTATGTAGCTTGATACTTAAAAAACAATATTTAAGAACGGGTAAAGGCTATGCTTTATTCGGATTGTTTTGCTTTCATGCGGCTAGATTAGATACTAAGCTTTCAAGTGATCAATCACTTATTGATTTGAAAAATCAAGACCGAACTCAATGGGATAAATCGTTGATTGATCTTGGCAATGAAGCGATGCATAAAGCAATGGATTTTGAAGAGCTGAGTATCTTTCATCTAGAAGCTGCTATTGCCACAGAGCATGTAAAGGCGAGTTCTTTTGAAACTACAAATTGGGAAAAGATCAAAAACATCCATGAAATTATTCATCAATATTTTCCTTCCGATTTTTCGATATTGAATCAAGCGATTGTCTTTTTACAACTAGATCAACCTAAAGACTGTCTTGCTTTATTAAAACAAATCAAACCAGAAAATCTAGAAAAACGCGCCTATCTTTTTTATGGTCTATATGCAGAATACTATTTATACATTGGGGATGAAAAGCAAGCGATTGCTTCATTAAATTTAGCTTTAAGCAATGTTTCAAATGAAGCAGAAAAAGCTTACCTTGAAAAGAAAAGAGCCAATTTGTTGAATCAATAGATGGACAATAATTTGAGGTTGGTCTGAGAAGGTGTCTGATGTCAATTAATTCCAAAAGAAATGAAGAAAGTGAAAAAAATCAAGCTAAATCCATAGAATTATTGGAATAACATTTTATCAAAATAAATATTAAAGATTAATCCTTACTCTTTACCTTCGTCACGGCCCAACTAACCACCTTTGATTTTCTTACCGTGAAAATAATTCGTTGTCGGTCGTACATCAAGAAGAAGCCATTGCGACTGGCAATAGTTCGTGAAGGACTTCCATAAGCTTGAACTACTTTTTTATAATCGTCTCCTAGTTTGATTCCTAGTTTAGTTTCCCCCGTGTAATTTTTACCTGTCATTCCAAAAATGGCATAGTGTTCTTCGGGTTCATCCATTGACATATTCATCATGATCTTGGCATTATTCATATCTTTCCGACCATATTCCATTTCATCGTCAATGACTTGATAAAAATCAAAGTCCATAGTTTGTGCGAAAGCATTTAAAGACAAGCCATCAATAAGTTCGGTCTTTCTTGCACCCGAAACTCCTGGGCTAGACACGTCAATAGATTCTGAATCATCATCACTATTAATTTTGGTACGCACACCCATTGTATTGATTACATCCAAGTTGCTTTTACCTTCCACTACAGCCAAATTAATTTTAGCCAATCGAGAATCTGAATTTAAACTTAAGGCTTTATTCAAAAAGCGTTTGGCATTGGCTGCATTTCCCGCTTGATGAGCAATAATCCCTTTTAAGATATAAGCTTTTTCTTGGCTATACACTTCTTTATTCGCTTCGGCTATTTCTAAGGCTTGATCTGCAAAGAAATCGGCATGCCGCTGTTTCTTCATTAAACTATATACTGCGGCTTGATTAATATAGGCTGCGGAATAATTTCGATCTAAAGCTTCTGCCCGTTCAAAATAATCTAAAGCTTTACTAAAGAAATAATCTTCTTTATTTGCAAAACCGAAATTACCTCGGTCCTCCGTCATGATTCGAGATTCGGCATCCAATTCAAAAGGGTAGGCGTAGTCTACCTTTTTATCATACAAAATACATTTTAAGGCGGCCATAGAAGCATTCACACCTGCGTTATTATAGACTTCTCTTCCTTGAAAAACCGACAATACTTTTTCGTAATAGCGATCGGCATCTTCGTACATACCTGAGAGCAATAATAAATTCGCTGTCTCATAATATTGGATCAATTCTTTAAGTTGACGATCCGATTCTTCGGCTAGTTTTTTCCGATCTGCTTTAGAAGGATAATTTGGAATTTCATCAGGAAGATCATACACACGGTAAACTTCATCAATCACACGACCCATAATTCCAAAGGTGTTATACCCCGCAGAATGGGCTAAAAATCCACCTAGATAATCAGACTGCGTTTCTTGGGCTTTTCGTTGGGCTTCGGCGCCACTTAAATTGCGAATATCTACGGCTACATCTAAACTCCCATAAGCACTATAGAATTTTTTACCCCAAATATGCTTTTCATAATAATGGGTCAATTCATGGCCTAATAAAGAAGCCATAGCATTTAACGAATCTTTGCCAAATTTGCGACAAATTTCATACGCAGCGACCTCTAGACCTACAATTCGTTTTTTTCCATTCATATAAGCCACCGCTTTTTTTGAATTTCGGATTTCAAAACAAGGTACAGGCATTCTTTTATCTCCTTTGGCCTCTACTAAATCTTCAAAAACTTTTTTCGCTGTTTTGCATCGAAAATCCTTATCTTGACAAACACAATCGTTGCCATTATTACCATAAAGCGCAAAAGCGATGAAAAATGTGAGGAAAAAGCTTAATATTGTTTTATTCATTTTCTTATATATTGCGTAAATTGTTAATTTGAGGAAGATTAGCGTTAAATTAAAGTTTATTTTTAAATAAAAAAAATATGAAAAAATTAACCCCACTTTGTTTTTTACTATTTTTTGGTTGGAGCCATCTAGGTGCCCAAGATCTTGAAATACGTTATGATGTGGTTTTTGATACCCTAGGTTATTTTTATAAAGGCAAAAAAATAGATCGACCAAAGGTTAGAAAGAATGCCAATATTCGCCTCAAAATAATCAATTATAATGATTATATCGTTCAAGCGCAAGTTGTTCCTGAAAATTTATCTTATGATATTGCTCCTATTTCTGGTGGAGGGATTACTTCTTTACTCAACTTCTCTAATGATGCTTTAGGTAGTATGGGAGGCTTGATGCCCATGCCCATAACCAACGAAAATTATTCCATTCCAATACCCGGAGGAGGTTCATCTGCTACAGGAGGAAGTACCGATAATCATGGAACCAATACAGGAAAAAGCGACGAAGAGGATGAATTTGGTTTTGGTACATCTACTACCGCCTCTTCTTTAAGTGTTAATAAAAGAGCAGAAATTACTTCGGCCATTAACAGCCTAAATCGTTTGGAGGATCAATTGGTTTCTAGCAATGCTAAAATTTTGGATAATATGAACTCCTTGTCATTAATCCAAGTAACAGAAAAGCAGATTAAGCAAATGTTACAAAATCCAGCAATCCCTGTAGAAAGCATTAAACGAATTAGTAAAGAACTTATCGAAATGACCTTTCAATTGGATGAAGGGGAATCTTTGGACCCTAAAAAAGCCATTTCATTTAGCAATACTTTTCAAGGACAGGTACGTATTGATTTGGTTAATTTAATGCAAGCGCAAGATGAATATTTAGAACATGTAGTAGGTTTAGATGCCTTAACTAATGGTGTAATTTCTTCTTTAAATATTAGTAATACGGCTGATTTAGCCCTTAAGAAATCTATTGAAAATACGATGGGTAAAGCACGAACTCAAGCCTTGCTTACCGAAGAAAATGTAAAGCGATCAGAAGCTTTAATGACGATGATTAGTACAGGTGATTTTCAATCTTCAATTACCAATTTGTATTTAAAATATGTAGAATTAGAAGAACATCCTTTCGAGTATAATTTTATGACTCAAGGTCAAGATGATGAAATGGATTTGAAGATTCAATTATTCCAAAAGGATTCTACAGGAGAAGTTAAGGTTGGAGCTTTACCCATAAAAGAACGGAAAATTAATGTGGCCGTAGCTGGAGGAATAAAAATTAATGCGAGTGTAGGCTTAGGTTTTTCTCAATATTTTAAAACACCTCAGCTTTACTTTGTACAACAAGACACGATTCGATCAGAAGATGGAGATCAATTTTTACCAATGGTCACTACCATGTTACATTTCTATCCACAGACGATAGGTTCGGTTTCTGCTGGTGGCGCATTTGGTGTTGGATTTCCGATTACAGGAGAAAATAAATCCTTGGCTTTTTTCTTAGGGCCAACCTTGATTTTTGGAAAACAACAACGCATTATCTTGTCAGGAGGAATGATGGGAGGCCAAGTGAAACGTTTATCAAAAGGCTTTAAGGCAGGGGATTATTTTCCAGATAGTGGAGGAGATATTCCAACAAAAAATGCTTATGATTTAGGTTACTTTTTGAGTATTACCTTTAATTTAAATTCACTGTAGTAAAATTGATTATGCTAAATAATTTGGGAACATTTGGGAAGGCTAGTATCCTATTTATCTTATTTATTGGAAGTGTTTTATTTACCAATACACTCCTTGCACAACCGAACAAAGGAAACCGTACCGTACGTGCAGTGATCGTAGGTATTTCTGAATATGCAGAAATTAAAAGTTTAAATTTTGCGCATGAAGATGCCAAAGATTTTAGAGCTTATCTTACTGCGAAAACAGGAGGAAATGTGCCGCCTGAAAATATTAAAATGTTGTTGAATACCTCGGCAACTACAGATTCTATTCGTACGGCTTTATATTGGTTGGCTAGAGAAACCAAAGAAAAGGACCTAGCCATTATTTTCTTTTCTGGTCATGGAGGTAAAGAAGGGGAAGATTTTTTATTTGAACCACCCAGTTATTTCTTGACTCATGATACCCCAAAAGATGTGTATTCCAAAGGTTACTCTTTTGAAGATGTCGAACGCGTAGTCAATTCAATTGTACTTAAAAGACAAGGTCATGTATGGCTGTTTTTAGATGCTTGTCGGGCAGGAGGTTTAGATATTCGGGGGAGTCGATTGAGTGTAGAAGATGCCGTCAAATTACAAGCATCAGAAATTAAAATGTTATCGTGTAACCCCGATGAGAAATCGTATGAGAAAATGTTGGGCGGAAAAGGAAATGGTTTATTTACTCGTTATCTTTTATTGGGCCTGAAAGGCATTGCTGATGAAGAAGCAAGAGACCAAGATCAGGTCGTTAGTTTAGATGATCTAGAAGCACATTTGAAATATTATGTAAAAAATATTTCAGATGAAAAACAAACCCCAATGATCCAAGGGGAAGGAAATACTTCTATGGCTATTGTCAATCCCGAAAGTTTACAAAGCGCAATGGCTGAACTCAATCACTTGAAATCTGGAAGTACAGAACCTATGCCTGTAATAGCTTTGACAAGAGAAAGCGCTAAAGGTGTGGAAGCAATGCCAATGGCATCCAAAGGTTTAGATGACTTACCTAAGGATGAAGAAATAAAAGATCAATTTGATTTGGCTATTCAAAACCAATGGTACATCTTAGATCATAAAGGAGCCTTTCATATTTATAGAAAATATAAAGGAGGAAATAATACCGATGCAGAACTTTTAGATCATATGTATTATGCCTTATTCAATGCCACACATCATGAGCTCAATTTAATATTGGATGATTTTTTAAAGAACGGTTTTGAATTTTTAAAACTTGAAAAATTAGAAGAAACTTCAGAAATGCTCAATGAATTGATCTTCCTTTCAGAGGATAGCGATTTGATGGAAATGGAGAAAGCCCATGAAAAGTTTTTGCAAGGATTAATCTTAGAAAAGACGGCTTACATGAATATGGGAGAATTTCAACCCGAAGCCATAAGTCTATTTGAAGAAGTAAATAATATGCAAGGATATTTACCTTATGTGCATTATGCACTCGGATTGGGACATCAAATTAGAGGAGATTATTATCAAGCGAGTGAATTTGCAAATAATGCTTCTACTCTTGCTCCGAATTGGACAAATCCGATTGTCTTAATTGAAGATCTTAAGAGTGATCTTCCTCCACCTCCTTCGGCGACAATGGTTGTTTCATATCATCGATTTTCATATGATTTTATTCGTACAAAAAAAGTTAGTGAAGAATCACTTTATTCTAGATTGGATACTACTTATATACAAGTAATTGATAAGCCCGAAATAGCGAAGGTGGTGCGTGTTCCAACTACTTATAAAACGGTGACTCGACCAAAATTAATTAAAGAGGCAAAAGGAGATGAGGAGCCAATTTATGAAATGGTTACAGAAACGGTAGTAGATCAACCTGCGGGAACTAGAGAAGTCATCATTCCAGCCCAATACAAAACGGAAGCTTATGTAGATTTTAAAATACCAGAAATTAGTTTCTATGAAGATAATATGCCTTCAGTTGCTCCTTTGAATATGTTGTTTCGGAATTTTGAAAAGACAACAGAATCTTTAAGCGCGCAAACTTCGATTTATAGTAAGGAGCGATTATATTATGATCTAGATTTGGATCAGGCAGGGCTAGCCATTGGGATAGAAGACTTAGAGCATTTTAGTAGTAATGAAGCTCAAGATTTTATTAAAAAACATTTTCTGTCGATTGATTTAAATAATGAAAAAATTCAATCGGAGTTTTTATTGCCTACCGCCATTTCTTTATCTTATTTTTCCAATGCGGTGATTCCTGGAATTAAACTTGCAAAGGAAGGCGCCTATGAGCTTTCCAATCGTTACTTAGAAAAAGGATTAGATTTATATCCGCATAGTAAAACGGTATTGTATCATTTAATGATCAATCATCAAAAACTTGGGAATCTGGAAAAGGCAAAAAGCTATGCAGAAAAATTACTTTTGTCAGCACCTACGTATCGAGCAGATATTCGAAAGAAATATTTTCCAAGTATTACAAGTGTAATGGAAATTTTACCTCAAACCAATAGGGAGTTGTTTGAAAAAATAGAACAAGTAAATGAAGTGATATTACTAGGAGATGAAAGCCTTATTAGTCAAGAGTTTTCTTCGGATTTAGATACGATAGGACAAACAGAAGCGATCCAGTTTTTAGGTAAAATAGCAGAAGGGAATACAGGAAGACGGTTTGGTGTAGATGAAATTATTTTATTTGAAAACAAAAAGGGTGCTCTAGTAAATGGTCGATTTTATGATCTCGATATGGGTTTTGATCATAACTACTTATTGGTGAAAATGAATGGAAAATACACCTTGTATCGTTTAGAATTATATCGATGTGATTATTAAATTAAACCTTCACTTTTAATAAATAATATGTTGAAGTATCCCCAAAAAAAATGGACTTTCTATTTACTCTTTAGTATTTGTTGCGTAGCATTTTCCGACAATGCACTAGCTCAAACAAATAAAGGTAAACGGACTGTGCGCGCGGTAATAGTCGGGATTTCGGACTATTTAGAAATTAAAGATTTAAATTATGCACACCAAGATGCAGTTGATTTTAAAGCTTTCTTACAATCTAAAGTTGGTGGAGAAATTGCCTCAGAAAACATTAAATTATTACAAAACTCATCGGCGACAACAGACTCTATTCGTACGGCCTTATATTGGTTAGCGCGTGAAACGAAAGAGGACGATTTGGCGATTTTGTTTTTCTCTGGTCATGGAGGAAAAGAAGGGGAGGATTTTTTATTTGAACCACCCAGTTATTTCTTAACGCATGATACGCCTAAAGATGTGTATTCTAAAGGCTATTCTTTTGAAGACGTAGAACGCGTAGTCAACTCGATTGTACTTAAACGCAAAGGAAAAGTATGGCTGTTTTTAGATGCTTGTCGCGCAGGAGGTTTAGATATTCGAGGTAGTCGATTGAGTGTAGATGATGCCTTAAAATTAGAAGCCTCTGAAATAAAAATGTTGTCTTGTAAACCTGATGAAAAATCATATGAAAAGATCTTAGGTAAAAAAGGAAATGGCATATTTACTCGCTATCTTTTACTTGGTCTAAAAGGCGTAGCAGATGAAGAATCTAGAGATCAAGATCAAGTCGTTACCGTAGATGACTTAGCCGCTCATTTAAAGTATTATGTGAAAAATGCTTCGGATGAAAAACAAACGCCTTTGATACAAGGGGAGGGGAGTGCTTCGCTAGCGATCGTCAATCCAGATGCTTTACAATTGGCAATGGAAGAGGTCAAATTTATTAATTCTGGAAGTACAGAATCCGATTTAGGCATTGCTGCGGTAGCACGAATCGCTATGCCTGAAGCTACGAATTCACAAAAGGTCGCTCCAAAAGGTTTGGAGCCTTTAACCAAAGAAGATGAATTAAAAGAAACCTTTGATCAAGCCATAAAAAAGAGAGAATATTTATTTGCCGATAATGGGGCATTTGATATTTATATAAAATATCGCCGGAATGAAAATCCATCGCAAGAATTATTGGATTACATGTATTATGCGATATATAACGCCACCCATCATGAATTAAATGAAGTACTCGATGCTTTTTTAGCGTCAGGTTACGAATCCTTGGAAACCGAATTACTCCAAGAACTAGGTATTATGCTTTATGATTTAGTAAGGTTCTCCGAAGATGAAGACTTGATGGACATGGAAAAAGCGCATGCTGTTTTTATAGAAGGATTACTTTTAGAAAAAAACGCTTATGAAGGATTGGAAATGTTTGATGAGCGTAGCATTCAATTATTTGAAGAAACGAATAGCAGTCAGGGTTATTTACCATATGTCCATTATGCCTTAGCCTTAGCTCATAAAGAAAGAGAGGATTTTATCCTAGCTAGAGAATATGCTCAAAACGCAAATCAACTCGCTCCTCAATGGGATCGACCCGTTTTACTGATGGCATATATTGAACAGAAAAAACACATGGATATGGCTATGCAAAAGCAAGAAGCAATAGAGGAAGCCATGCGTAGAGAGGCAGAAGCTATGGCTATGGCCAAATTGGAAAGAGATCGAGCTAGAGAGATTGGAGCATTAATGGGTGAAACTAGAGGAAGTAGTAGTACTAAACCAAAAGCATCGGTGTCGAATCCTAAACTTGAAAATGCCGATTTCCCTGCTCATGATGTAGCTGGTATGACAGGGGTTTTTGATGCGTCTTATCATGCATCTACCTCTGCATCTTCATCTTCATGGGAAGCGATTGATGAAGAAAATTATGCCTTAAGTTTTGACTTTGCAAAAGGAGAAACACTTAGCGAATTACCTATGTTTAATTCCTTAGATACAAGCTACGAAATGGTGATGATCAAACCCGAAGAGATTCGGTACGTAGAAATTCCCGCAGTTTATAGCTCCAAAATTGAACGAGTCTTAGTCGAAGAAGCTAAGGATGGACAACCTGCTAAATATGAAACGCGAGTAGTTGAAAATCTAGATGCAGTCGGCGGAGTACACGAAGTAATTGTCCCTCCAGAATATCAACGGATCATGCATCTCGATGTAGATGTTCCTACCATCCAAGTATTTGAAGAAGCGCCTTCAGTAGAGAAATTAGAGGAAATGCGACAGGAATATATTGAACGTTTGGATGAAGTGAATTTGTCTAATATTTATGATAAAGAAAGAAGATATCGTCCTTTTGATATGGTACATATTGGCATTCAACTAGGATTGGAAGAACTCCGTGAATCGGATGTTAAAGCCTATGAGGATTTTATAGAAAAACATCAAGATATTTTAAGTGTACAATCGGGAACGTATCAAACAGCGTTTTATTTGCCACAAGGATTTTCTACTTCTTCTTATTTAAGTGCGCTGTTCTTTGGGATTAAACTTTTAGAGGAAGAAGAGGCAAAAGCAAGCATCCGTTATTTAGAAAAAGCAGAAGAAATTTATCCTGATGGAGAAGCTGCATTGTTTTATTTAATGCTTGCACATAAGCAAGCTTGGCAAGAAGAAAAATCAAAAGCATATGCTCGTCGGTTGGCGATGTCGGCGCCGACTTATAGATCGGATATTCGAACTACGCTTTATACAGATATAAAATCTGTACATCATCAATTGGAAAGCGAAAATTTGGCGATGCATGAAAAAATTAAAACAATCAATGAAGCGATAGAACGACAAGATCAAAAGGCAGTAATGGATCTTTTTCTACGAAATAAAAAAGAAGAAGATACCCAAGACCTGAGTGACTTCTTTGCTCTGATCCATCCCAATACAGGAAAAAATAAAGTCGTAATGAATGACTTAGTTATATTTCAAAACAAACGAGGAGCCTATTGCAAAGGGAGGTATTATGATCAAAACCAGATTTGGGAATTTGATTATATTTTATTGAAAAAAGGAAATGAATATTATCTTAATAATTGGAATCTTATTATTTGTGAATCAAATTAAATATCTATGAATCCCCAAAGACAACTGTATGCAGTTTTGATGATGGCTTTTTTATTATGGACTCAAATGGCTATTGGTCAGGAAGATGGTCGTTTCCATCATCGTTTTTATTTTGATGAAGAAGATGAAGAAATGGGCTACGCCGCCAATGCGCAAGAAGCGGCTAAAATGTTTATCGATCAATATAAATGGTTAGCGATTAAAGAGCGAGAACGAACGGGTGTGCCCGCAAGTATTAAAATGGCACAAGCTATTCATGAAACGGGTTATGGGAGAAGCCGTTTAGCAAAGAAAGGAAATAATTTTTTCGGTATTAAGTGCCATCGTTGGGAAGGTGATACGATCAAAGCTTTTGACGATTGTATGGGCACGCAATGTTGCTTTAGAAAATACCCATCGATCACCGCTTCTTTTGAAGATCATTCAAACTTCTTAAAACGAAATAGTCGCCGTTATGGTAAATTGTTTTTACTAGATGTAACGGATTATAAAGGCTGGGCCAATGGTTTAAGAGAAGCAGGTTATGCTACACAAAAAACGTATTCGGAGCATTTGATTCGCTATATTGAAAAATATAAATTATATGAATTAGATGGTTTAACTTCGCAGGGAGGAGGGCAGACGGATATGAGTTCTGGTACCAAAGCCCAACCCATGGAAGATCAATTTATCGAACGTTATAAAACCTTAGCCATAAGGGAAATGAAGCGAACGAAAATACCTGCGAGTGTTCAAATGGCCATGGCGATCATGGCTACGAAATATGGTACACGGCCCGTAGCTACCGAAGCCAAAAATTTCTTTAATTTGGTGCAATCCTCCGATTGGACGGGAGGCGTTTATGTCCATCGACATGAAGATAAACCCTATTCGTTTAGGAAGTATAGTTCGCCTTCGGAATCGTTTAAAGACTACGCCAATTTTATGCGTGCCAATAAGACTTATAAAAAGATACTAAGAACCCAGCAGAATTATTTGACTTGGGCTTGTATGTTGGAGAAAAATCAATACGCAAATTCTCCAGGCTTTACCGAAAAAATGGTAGAGATGATTGAAAAACATCAATTATACAAATTGGATGGCAGTTCTGAATTTGGTTTTGCTGATGAGCGTGATGCCTTTCCATTTGCTATTCCAAATAATTAAAACCTTACGTTACCTACCTCTTCTTCAATGGCGTCAAGTCGGTATCCACCAAGGATGACCATAGCTTGAATTTCGCCATTGGGGGCTACGGTAACATAGCAGCCTAATTTTGAAAAAGCTTTTGATCTTAGGGCATTGGTATTATAATATTTCCATTCTTTAACGATGGATTTAGCTAAATTATAATAGCTAATTTGGGTATGTTTTGGGACAGGTAAATTAGCGATAGTTAAATTGAGATAACTTCCAGTAAAGCCTACTTTATGTGCGGCAGGACGTAAAGTAGAAAATAATAAATCTTGATTTTTAGATAAATTGGCAAAATACTCCTTGCCATAATATTGATGATAATTATAGGCTGTACTTTCTAGTTCAGCGTCATATCTAAGTTGCTCTTTGAAGCCTTTTTCTCGAAATTCATTGATAATATAAAAGATACAAGCTTGCAAAAGTTTAGGGTCTGCCTCTTTGATCTCAAAGGCTTTATTGGCTTCTTCTTTTTCTAAAAAAACATCCCAATACAATTTGTTGAATTCCTCATTGGAAGTCTGATAATTGGTATCCATTTGGTCTAAAAAACTTTGGCCATTAATGGCAAAAGATAGGCTAAGGGCTAAGGCTAGAAGTATGGTTTTTAACATAGGCTTTTTTTAGAAATAAAAAATTAATTTAATCCCAGCAAGCTATTCAATCGGGTGGTATTTAATGCCGAAATGGGAAAGACCTCCATATCAATGGTGAGTAGTCCATCTTCCGTATTTTTAGGAAGTTTTCTAAATTGGCTACTAGGAATAATTCCTATTTGGTTTTGTGGAAATAAAGCGACAATACTATTTTTCGCTCGAACATCTATTTGGGCAGATGATTGGTTAAACGAGAGAAGTAGGTCATTTGTTTCATCAGCGATATAAAAACGAATCGGACTTAAATCATTATTCGTTTTTTGATCTACAAATCGAATTTTAAATTCATCTCCAATGCTTGAAATTGTTTTGCCAATACAGACAATCCCTTGTTCTGATAGTTTTATTTTTCGGTTGGCTTGATCATTGACTTGAGGTTGAATACCAGAAGGAGCGACTAAGGCCGAAACCTCTTCCATTTTCTTTTTGTATACGCTCATTTGTTGCGCATAATTTTTTTCTGTATACTCTAATTCGCTGCTTAATTTACTCCATTCTAAATTCCGTTGATTAAGCATTCTCAGATAATTCGTATAGAAGTCGGCATTTTTTTCTTGATCTGAAATTGGATCTTTCAAGGAGAGATCGACACCATTAAATAAAGGATAAGCATTAATTTTAAGTGAATCTAAATCCCAATTAAAAATAAGCGTATAGCAATCCAGTTCATGGTTTGGGCGAATAATAAGATCTGTTATTCTACCTGATGGATTTGTTTTTTCTTCTACATAATCCCATGTAGCAGGAGTGTTTTGACTCAATTCATCTAGCCCTTGAATTAAATCATGTGCTTCATTTTCATAAGCGCCTAAATAACGCCAAGTGATCCCTTTCATCAAACTTAACTCATTATATTTTTTAAGCCAATCGGGAATATTACCTGCATCTTTATCTGCTTGTTTAATAGCACCTTTAACTTTAAAGATTGGATCTTTGGTATCTAATTTATGTACTCGAATAGATTCTTGTAAAAGTTTTCCAGGTGCTTTAGGAGGCGTAGGCATTTCAATTTGACTTAAATCAGTAGTCGTATTTTCTACCGTATTTTGATTCGGTTGATAAACGAGTTCATCTTGTTGATAGGGTGTCCAAGTACTTGTTTTTTTATTCCAAAGAAAGCTATTCATTCGGTGATATTGATAATCAGAATTCCATTCCAATTCAATAGATTGATTGGGTTTAAGCGCGATGGCTTGACCATTTTGTTGGGCAAACCATTCGACCATCCCAGCCTTTTTTATGTAGTGTGTTTGATTGGAAGAATCGATCTCTAAAGGAATTCCTCGAAGCATGATTTCAATAGGGTGTTGATATTCTTTTACAAAAAGATCAATGTTTCCTGTACTTCTTGTTTGAAAAGCCTGTGCAGGAATGCGTATAGCGTTTCCAGAAGTTAAGGTTACTGTTTCTGCTTGAAAAGATGAAATTGTTTTCTTATCAAAAGAAGGATCTTCTAGGTTGATGTGCTGATTTCCAGTGGTTGTTTTATCAATGGGATCTGCCAGTAATGTTAAATCAGGCAGGGTGTTTTTTGTGGTTTGAATATTTTCTTTACTTAAAAAATTTCCTCTTAAGTCGAGGTAAGTAAGGCGCATATCTACAAACGCATTAGTGATTTTTTGGAGGCCAATTCTACGTAACGTCAATTGTTTTAGGGCAGGGAGTAATTTTAAGGTTGCTACATTTTTTTCAAAATCAAATCGAGGAGAATGATCAACAATCAGGGTGTGCAGTTTTTTGCATTTCCAAAGATCATTGGAAAGCACTTTCAATTTTGCTCCACCTGTTTTTAGCGTTTCTAAATTTTTAAGGAGAGCAATTCCTTTTGGCAATCGACTAAATTTATCATGATAAACCTCCAGTGTGTTTAGTTTTTTTACAGGACTTAATTTTAAAAAAGTATCATCATAATTGAGTTCTACACAATGATTAAGTTTTAAGGTATGTAAGTTTTTCCATCCTTTTATTTTTAATGGAATAAGATAAAAAGTACCATAACTCAAATCAAGGCTATTAATATTAGACAAAAACATCAGTTCAGTAGGAAATTGTTTTAAGCCATGTAAGGTCAAGGTTTTTAAATTGGGGTGTGCTTTTAATCCCATAAAAAAACCAGCCCAATCGACCGAATGATTTTCGGAAAGATCAAGTGAAGTAATACTTTTGATTTTTATAAGTTCATCAATATTTTGTAGATTATTCTTTCCTAAATTTAGATTTTGCAAAGCGACGAGTTCATGAAACGAGCTAGGAAGTTCTTGAATATTATTTTGCGAAAGACTAAGATTTTTCAATTGCTTAAGCGAACGAATATTTGCGGGAATTGCAGGAATATTACATTGATTAAGTGCTAGGGATTCCAAAGGAAGTTCGTTGATCATTTCGATCAATTGGAAGAAATCTAAGTTTGGATTATTATTTATTTTTAAAACCTTCAGCGCCTTTAAGTTTCGAATAGCAGCGGGTAAAGAATTTAATTGATTATTGGAAAGATCAAGTTCTTGAAGGTTGGTAAAAGCCCCAATGGTTTCTGGAATGGAAGAAAGATTTAAGTTAGATAAATCAAGCTTTTGAATAGAATTCGGGGAAGAAATCTGTTCAAAAGAATAAGCTGTTTTTAGTGATTGTGCATTTAACAAAGTAAAAGAAAACAAGCAAGCACAGCAAACAACGATTGATTGGAAAATTAATTTTTTCATCAAACCACTAGAGTTAATTGAGTTAAAGTTTTGGGGCTTTAATTCTAATCTTACGATCAAATAGATAAAAGGTTGTGTATTTGAAGTGGACCTTTCACTCTTTAGTAAGACAAAAAATAGGTATTATTTGGGCTTTACCTACTTACATATGACTAATTTAGGTCTAATAAGTCACTTATTCACTTATAAGTTAGAGAAAAATGTAATATTTATGTCTTAAAAACAATTAAAGGGCATGCTTCATTAAGCACTAAGTTACTTTTAAAGCCTATAAACAAGGAACTAAAACCTAAATTTTAAAGTTTTTAGATAAAACTGCTCGATTTTTATCTGAAAAACTAAAAATCGTTTATATTTGTGTCGCTTTTGAAGAAAAGCAGTGATTTTATTGATGAAATCACGAAATGGCGCGGTAGCTCAGCTGGTTAGAGCGCAGGATTCATAATCCTGAGGTCGGCAGTTCAAGCCTGCCTCGCGCTACATTTTTTAGAACGACTTACGGGGCTTCCGTAGGTCGTTTTTTTGTTTGT
>JAHDCJ010000117.1 GCA_020629935.1 Saprospiraceae bacterium
TATTCTTCCGAACGCCATATTTCTGTAGAAAGTGGTCGTAATATTTATGAAAAATTAGCGAGTTCAAATAAATACGAACCCATTCCTTTTTTCTTAAGTGGCAGCGCACACAATTTTGAATTATATCAGCTTCCTTTAAATCTATTATTAAAGGATAATGCAGATGATATCCATGATAAAATCATAGGATATCAAAGCCATAAACTCCTAGAACAAATCAAAGATGAATGTGCCTCTATCACGGATAAATACGGTTTTAAAGACCCTATTTTCAAACCAGAGCGTGTAAGTATTGAGCAGTTAAAATCTAAGATTGATGGTGTATTTATTGCCTTACATGGTAGGCCTGGAGAAGATGGGACCTTACAAAAACAATTGGAAAATGCAGGGATTCCATATAATGGATCTCCACCCCATTCATCTAATTTAACCATTAATAAATATGAAACACTTCAGTTATTAAAACAACATGGGTTTTCAGTTACCGACCAAATATTAATCAGTAAAGCCTCATTCCTTGAAAATATTGATGAGGTTATTCATAATATTGAAACACAGATTCCCTACCCACTCATAGCTAAACCTGTAGATGATGGATGTAGTTCGGCAGTCAAAAAGATAAAAAATCAATTGCAATTAAAAGCCTTCTTAAATTTAATCTTTCGAACTTCAGAAGATTTAATTTTTGAAGATGCTGCTTTACTCGGATTGCTTCCTAAAGAAGAATTTCCAACAAAAGAAGAAGCTTTAATTGAAGCACTTATAGATAAAGCAGATGCTTCTACTTTTTTAGAGATTACAGGTGGGCTACTTACCCATCATAAAAATGGAAAAATAGAATACGAAATCTTTGAACCTTCAGAAGCATTAGCTGGTGGAGATATTTTATCTTTAGAAGAAAAATTTCTAGCAGGAGAAGGCCAAAATATTACCCCTGCTCGTTTTGCAAATAATCAAGCGGATTATACGTATATTGCAGCTCAGGTGAAGGAAGATTTGAAAAAAGCAGCACAAATATTGAATGTAGAGGGCTATGCTCGTATTGATGCTTTCGTTCGAATCGATGAAAATAATAAAGCAGAAACCATTATCATTGAGGTCAATTCTCTACCCGGAATGACTCCTGCAACTTGTATTTTTCATCAATCGGCAATCAATGATTATAAACCTTACGCCTTTATTGATAAAATCTTAGAATACGCATTTCATGAACCAGGGAAAAAGTAGCCTTCTGGCAAAAATCAAAAAGGGCTTTGCCGAAACTTATTACTTTCTAACTAGCAAAATTTTTCTTAAAAATTTTGTTATCGCTATGGCGCTTACCTTTTTAATCTTATTCATTACTTTTAAAGTGTTGAAAGTATATACTCGACACGGAGAATCCATTACCTTACCTGATTTTACAGGTATGACCTTAGATAAGGTAAAGCAACAATTGGATAATGAACATCTTCTTTATAAAATCCAAGATTCTTTATACGTGGCCGATAAAGAACCCTATACCGTATTAATTCAAGATCCTCCTGCTAATTCTAGTGTAAAGGAGAATCGAACCATTTATTTTACTATAAACTCCCCTACTCCTCCACTAGTTACCTTGCCATACGTTTGGGGTAATGATCTAAAATTTGCTCGTAAAAAACTAGAGGCAAGAGGCTTAGTTATTGATGAAGATAATATTACCTACAAAAAAGATAAAGCTGAAAATACCATCTTAGAGTTAAGTTATGATGGGAAGAAATTAACAAAACCCAAAAAGAAAGAAAAAAATACGGAAATCAAATTGCCTAAAGGAGCCTTACTTCAATTAGTCGTAGCCGAAAGTACGGAAGGAGAAATCAGTGTACCCACTGTCATTTGTCATACCTATAGTGAAGCTATCTTTAAAATTAAATCTTCTAATTTAAATGTAGGATCTATTGTCATTGATGGCTCTGTCTCCGATACCTCCTCTGCGTATATTTATCAGCAATCTCCTCCTTCTGGAGAAATGGAAATTATGCGCATGGGGGAACAAGTAGATCTTTGGCTTACTAAAAATAAACCTGGAAGCTGTTTTTAACTAAAAAATTAATTAAATCATGGAATTAACCGTAGAACAACTAAAAGCTAAAATGGATGCAAATGAAGCATTTCTTTTTCTTGATGTACGAGGTGTAGATGAATATGCAGAATATAATATGGGTGCATTAAATATTCCTTTGCATGTGCTTGAAGCTAGAATAAACGAACTTGATGAATATAAAAATAAAGAAATTATAGTCCATTGTAAAATGGGTGGCCGAAGCTTTCAAGCTCAGCAATTCTTATTAGGACGTGGCTTTACGAAAGTCTATAATTTAACAGGTGGAGCCATGGCCTACCAAGCCAAATTCGGATAATTCCTTATGATTGTTGTAACCGGAGCAGCTGGTTTTATTGGAAGTTATCTAGTAGGAGAACTCAACAAGAATGGCATTCAATCTTTAATCTTAGTGGATGACTTTTCAAGAGAAGACAAAAACCTTAACCTTGAAAATAAACGTTATCACCTTAAGGTAGATCGGATGGAATTCATCCATTCCTATTTTGCTAAACATCAAAAGGAAATTGAGTTTGTTTTTCACTTAGGAGCAAGAACGGACACCACCGAGCAAAGCAAAGCAATTTTTGATCAACTCAATTTAAATTATACTAAACGGGTTTGGGAAATTTGTAGCCAAGCGGCGATTCCTCTTGTCTATGCTTCTAGTGCAGCAACTTATGGTGATGGTCAATTGGGTTATGAAGATCGACACGATATTGTTTCCAAACTCCAACCTTTAAATCCATATGGCCGTTCGAAAAACGATTTTGATCTTTGGGCATTAACACAAAAAAATACGCCGCCCTTTTGGGCAGGATTAAAGTTCTTTAATGTATATGGTCCAAATGAATATCATAAAGGAAGGATGGCTTCTGTAATTTTTCATACCTATAACCAAATCAAAAAAACAGGGGCAATGCGCTTGTTCCGATCACATAAAGAAGGGATTAAAAACGGGCATCAACAACGAGATTTTATCTATGTAAAAGATCTGGTAAAGGTTTGTCTTTTTTTAAAAAACAATAGTGTTTCGTCTGGTTTATATAATCTAGGAACGGGTCAAGCCAACACCTTCCTAGATCTTGTTCAATATACTTTTAAAGCCTTAAATAAAACACCTGACATTAGTTTCATAGATACACCTATAGATATAAGAGACACTTATCAATATTATACACAGGCCAATATGAGTAAATTAATTTCAGCAGGTTATGAAGCACCTTTTGTCACTTTGGAAGAAGGAATAACAACTTACGTTAGAGACTATTTATCAAAAAATAAACGGTTTTAATATTTAGAATTATTGCGTCGGTACAATCCGATTCATTCCTGCATAGTAGATCAAATTCCATTCGCCATCCATAAAATAATAACGACGAAGAATACCGAATCCATTGTCATCTGTTATGGTTTCATCAATCGCATAATCTGTAACCACAAATTCTTGAGAATAAGCAGATTCACTAAAATTATAGCTTCGATGCATCTTCCAATTTTCTTTTTCCCAATAAAATGGTTTAGCAAGCATGGCACTATCCGCCATACTCGGAATACCTTGTAATGGAAACGTAACGTGGTTGATTTGATATAAACTATCTTTATGAAATTGACTATAAAATTCGGCAAATCCTTCAGGCAAACCTGTATCCGATTGAATACCCGATTCATCTCTTGAAGTATCTTCTTTTGAACTAAATTGACATGCACTAATAATTAGGAGCAAGATAAAACCAATGATTTGTCTCATAAATTTTAAGTATTAATAGATTGTTGCTTGGCAAAAACCAACATATAATTTTCCACTTTTTCATAGAAAATAGAATAATCTGCTTTAAAGTCTTCTTTAATAACCTTTCCCTTCAATGTTCCTTGTTCCTTATAGGCAAAAGGAGTTACAAAAATATGATCTCTAAATTCTAATTGCTTTTTCCCGTACGCTTTATACAACGATTCTTTTGCCCCCCAATATACGTGTAATTGTTCAATTTCAACATTCTCTTCTAAGCTTTCCGCTTCTTCTTTTCGCAAAAATTTCCCTGCAATTCGCTTAATTTTTTCTACTAAAAATTGAATATCAATACCCACAGGTTGATTACTAATTATTGCCGCTACTCGCTGATGCGAATGACTCAATGAAATCCAATCACTCTTTCCTTTCAAAAATGGCTTTCCAAAATCATCTACCACAATGGCCAATCTTTTTTCTTCTCCCGAAAGCACATGTAACAACCAACGACCTGCCAACCATTCTAACCGACGACTTCCGCGTATGGAAGCTAGACGATTTTTTTCATTCGTATTTAATTGAAGTTGAGAAAGATACCAATCTTCTGATTCTTCAATCTCCCAAATGGCTAAACGAATCGTTTTCCCAATTTTTTTCTTTAATAATAAACCCAAATGAATCTTTTTTTAACGCATTGTGCTAAATCTACACAAAAATAGTTTAAACTAAATTCAAAACTACAAAGTTCAAAAAAGAAACAGTATATTTTTGCGAAATAAAACACGACAATGATTAAAGTACAGAAAATACATGAATTAACAGGCCACCAAGCGGCTATTTATTCATTAAACGTACTGCAAGATCATCAATTTTTATCCGCAGGTGGAGATGGTTGGGTTTTGCAATGGGATCTCCAACATCCCGAAAAGGCGAAAGTAATCGCTAAAATAGACGACCGAATCTTTGCTACTGCTTTCGATAAAAAAAGACAATTACTCATTATTGGAAATATGAGTGGAGGGCTTCATTGGGTTGATCTTACACAAAAGAAAAATCCAAACAACTACCAATTTCACCAAAAGAGTATTTATGATTTGCAAATTCTCCATGACCATTTATATGTGACTAGTGGAGATGGAAAATTAAGCAAATGGTCTTTAGATAGTCATCGTATTCTTGAAAGCATTCAATTAAGTCATCAAAATCTTCGTGGAATTAGTATTTCTCCAGATCAAAAAACCTTAGCCATCTCAGCGAGTGATCAACATCTCTATTTTGTAGATGTGGATCAATTTTCATATAAAAATCATATTGAAAACGGTCATCAGCATTCGATCTTTAGTAGTGTTTATCATCCAAGCAATTCCACAATATTTACTGGAGGAAGAGATGCACAATTGAAATCTTGGGATGTAGATCGTATGGAATTAAAACAAACCGTACCCGCCCATCTTTACACTATCAATCAGCTTATTCATTCTTATGATGAGCAATGGTTGGTTTCTGCAAGTAGAGACAAAACGATAAAGATTTGGGATATGGAATCATTACAACTTTTAAAAGTGATTGATCGAATTAAATTTGGAGGACATTTAGGTTCAGTTAATGACCTTATTTGGTTACCAAAGACCAATAAACTCCTTTCCACAGGTGATGACCGCACTATTATGGTTTGGGAAATCGCGTCGCTTTAATCAGAGGCTTTTGATTAGCCCTATTTAAAGCAATTAAAAATTTGTTATTTATCATTAGCCTAAGTAATTTAGCGCTTTATTTTACCACCATTACACTTAGAATTAGGTATTTCCAAGTGATTGATTCAACCAATTGATATGATACTTTCTGATAAAAAAATTCAACAGGCCATTGCGAATAAGGAAATCGTAATTGAACCTTATCGACCTGAATGCTTAGGTACGAATTCCTACGATGTCCATTTAGGTAAGGACTTGGCGATGTATGAAAGTCGTGTGCTCGATGCTAAAAAACACAATCAAGTGAAACGCATCGAAATTCCAGAAGAAGGAATTGTGATCAATCCAGGAACCCTTTATCTCGGTGTCACAGAAGAATATACCGAAACGCATAACGCGGTTCCTTTTCTAGAAGGAAAATCAAGTGTAGGGCGACTAGGAATCGATATTCATGCCACAGCGGGTAAAGGCGATGTAGGTTTTTGCAATTATTGGACCTTAGAAATTTCTTGTGTTCAACCTGTACGGATTTATGCTGGCATGCCTATCGGTCAATTAATTTACTTTTCAGTAGAAGGCGATATTCAAAACTTTTATAATAAGAAAAGTAATGCAAAGTACAACCAAAAGACGCCATATCCCGTAGAATCAATGATGTGGAAAAACAAATTTTAATTTAAAAGATCATTCGTTATGAAAATACTGATTATTGGAGGAGGAAACATGGGCATTACTTATGCTAAAAGTTTTTTAAAAGCGCATGTGACTAGTGTAAATGATTTATTAATTCTAGAAAAATCAGAAGGTCGTGCCCAATTTTTGACCGATAAAGAACTCGGTACGGTATTTCGAAGTCCAGCCGAATGTATGGAAGCCGCCGATTTGGTAATTTTGGCCGTAAAACCTCAAGATGCGGATATTCTATTTGAATCGATTGCTCCAATGGTTGATCCAGAACAAGTTTTTCTTTCAATCATGGCGGGAGTCCGTATTGAAACCATTCGACAAGCCTTAAAAGTTGAGAAAGTTATTCGAGCAATGCCTAACCTTCCTGCACAAATAGGAATGGGAATGACGGCATTTCACGCCACTAAAGAGGTTACTCGCGTTGAATTAGTAACAGTCCAAAACTTACTAAATACTACAGGGAAAGCTATTTTCTTAGATAATGAAAATCTAATTGATGCCGCTACAGCGATCTCTGGAAGCGGACCAGCCTATGTATATTATTTCATGAATGCCATGATAGAAGCAGCGAAAGACTTAGGTTTTTCAAATTCTGAAGCGGAGCTTTTGGTAGGTCAAACGATGATGGGGTCCATCCACCTTCAAAATCGTAATAATTTAACTTGTCAAGAGTGGATTAACCAAGTTTCTTCAAAAGGAGGCACTACAGAAGCAGCAATAAATTCTTTTAGTCAAGCAGAAATTCACGAGCGAATTAAGAAAGGGGCAAAAGCTGCGCATCAAAGAGCAGTGGAATTAGGTAAATAAATGCTATTCGAATTTCATTTTTTTACATAAAAAAGTAAAAAATCTCTTAAAGTAATAAGTCAAAGCATTTATTAAATATTACATTTGTTCTGTTTGATAAACCACTTTAAAAGATTCAAAATAGAACATATGGCCAAGCGAAAACCCGTAGTTGCAGGTAATTGGAAAATGAATACCTCTAAGGAAGAAGCTAATCAATTAAGTACAGAAATCATTAGTCAGGTCAATAATGCCCAAGCTGAGGTATTATTATTTCCTCCTTTTGTCTATTTATCTGAACTTGGACAAAAACAAAATGATTATGTAGCCATTGGCGCTCAAAATTTCCATCCAGAAACTAAAGGGGCATTTACAGGTGAAATCAGTCTTTCTATGTTGGAGTCCATTGGCATTCGATATGTATTAATTGGACACTCTGAACGTAGAACAATCTTTAATGAATCTGATGACTTTTTAGCTAAAAAAGTAGATCGTGCTTTACTATCCAATTTTAGTCCCGTTTTTTGCTGTGGAGAACCGCTTAGCGTTAGAGAAACAGGCAATCCAATGGAGTTTGTAAACAATCAATTGACAGACAGTCTTTTTCATCTTCAAGCCGACCAAGCTCAACGATTAATATTGGCCTATGAACCAATTTGGGCGATTGGAACAGGCTTAACAGCGAGCCCACAACAAGCACAAGAAATGCATGCTTCAATTCGGCAGCATTTAGCAAAAAAATGGGGCGAACAAACAGCGCATTCGATTCGTATTTTATATGGCGGCAGTGTAAAACCAGCCAATGCCAAAGAATTATTTAGTCAACCCGATGTGGATGGCGGATTAGTTGGTGGAGCATCTTTGAAAGCAGATAGTTTTATGGAGATAATAAAAGCTGCTGAATAATGGATTATTACAGTTTTAGATTCGATACAGAAGCTTCAAACATACCCATCTTATTGGCTTTTTTAGGGGAACAACCTTTTGATGCATTCGAAGAGAATGAAGACCATTTGATGGCTTATATACCGACCTCTTTATACGAAGAAAATCTATTAGACTATATCAAAGAATTAAACCAACGTTTTGATTTTAGCATGACGCAAACGCATATTCCTTCAAAAAACTGGAATGCCATTTGGGAAGCAGGATTTGAACCTGTAGTCATAGATGATTTTTGTAGAGTAAGAGCCTCTTTCCACGCCCCTTCTTCTAATTTCCCTTATGAAATACTCATTGATCCTCAAATGGCTTTTGGCACTGGACATCATGCGACGACGACCCTTTGTATACAAATGATGCGAGACCTAGATATTGCAGGAAAAACAGTGTTTGACTATGGTTGTGGAACAGGCATTTTAGCCATTTTAGCTGATAAAATGGGTGCAAAAGAAATCTTAGCCATTGACATTGATCCAGCTTCTGTAGAGAATACGATTCAAAACATTGGATTAAATGGAGGAAACTCCTTTTCAGTGAAAGAAGGTGATCTAGATATTGCGGGTAAAAATCAATATGAAATTATTATTGCAAATATCAATCGAAATGTACTTTTAGAGCGGATTCCTGCGTTAAATAAACAAATGAAGTTGGAAGGATTTTTAATTCTTTCTGGTTTTTTAATAGAAGATGAAGAAAAAATGCTAGATCGCTGTAAATCCAGTGGATTTAAGTTGATTCAACAAGCAAGTAGAGGAAAATGGTTGTGCATGGTCATGCAAAAAGAAAAAGAGGTAGCACCAATCGCTTAGTTTGGAATAAAATTTACGGTTAGCGATTTGTTAAAAAATCCAACTTCGAAAAATTATCAAGGTCTTTTACTTAAATTAGACAGATTAAATTACACGTAATATGTTATCAAGAATCTTTACAGTTATCTTTCTATTAGGGATTTCACCCCTTGTAGTCCAATCTCAAACATTAAGCGAATTTTCAGAAAATAAAAATGACTTTTTAAAAGAGTTAGATAATTTTCTAAATGCGAATAAACAAGAAAAGACTAAAATCATTTATGAGCAATTTGAGCAACACTTAACTTCTGGAGCTTTTGATGCCGATCAATTTGCAAAGATTAGGGAGTTTGGAAATATTATGCTATCTAAAAAGTTGAAAGGTTATCCTTATTTCAATAATTATTTTACTTCTTTAAATAGTATGGCTAAAGCAGGAAAAGTGGGTAAGGATTTCGATTCTTATTTTTCTGTGTTAGAAAATATTTTTAAAAATTTAAAAACTGGACGATATACCCCTTTCAAAAACTACATGGCCTTTGCTTCTGATTTATTCCTCTCCAATGCATTATATGTTTCTTCTAGTAATTCTTCTTGGCGCTTAACGAAAGATAATTATAAATTAACCTATAAAGACAAAAAGCCGATTGTTGAATTTCCAGAAGCAGAACTTATTGGTAAAAGAAAAGAAGATTCTATCATTATTACAAAAACCACGGGTACCTTCTATCCACTCGAAAATGTTTGGAAAGGAGACAAAGGAGAAGTAAGCTGGGAGCGGATAGGAATGAAAGATGTTTATGCTCAATTTGGAACCTATACCATTGAAGTTAAGAAAAATGGCTTTGCCGTAGATTCTTCCGTTCTTTATTATCCCCAATTTATGGATAAACCCATTGTGGGCAATTTTTCAGATAAAATTGTAGTCGGAAATCAAGCGATTGGAAATACCTATCCACGGTTTTTGAGTAAAGAAAAAAGAATTAAAATTGATGATCTAGGAGAAGGCATTGATTATTATGGAGGCTTTGCATTAGAAGGAGAAAACTTTATAGGGAAAGGAGATGCAGAGAATAAAGCCATTATTGAATTTAAAGATAAGTCGGGCAAGTTGGCTGTGCGTGCAGCATCAGAAAGTTTTCTTATTCGTAAGGGAGAACGAATTGTTTCGAAAGAAGCTCAAGTAAGTGTATACTTTGGACAAGACTCCATTTTTCACCCAAAAACAAATTTTAAATTTGAAATTCCAAAACGTGAAATGACTATTGCACGTGGAGATCAAGGAAGTTCTAAAACACCATTCACCAATACCCATCATAATTTTGATATCATTGTAGAATCTATCAATTGGCAAATTGATTCAGACAGCATAGAAATTGGAAGACCCAGACTTACAGGAGCCAAACGAAAAGTAGGATTTGAATCTTTGAATTTTTATGATGAAGTAAAATTTGTAAAGTTTCAAAACATTGCAACATACAATCCCGCGGTCATCATCAAAGTATACTGTGAAGAATTGAGTAAAGAAGCAGGAGAAGAAATCAGAGTTTTAGATGCCAATGATTTAGCCAAACGGCTCAATCCAAGATATTCACTTTCTACCATTATGAGTTTAATTAATTCTTTAGTAGAAGAAGGTTTTGCTTATTATGATGGAGAAAAACAAGAGCTTACCGTAAAACAAAAACTGTTTAATTGGGTAGATGCTAACGCAGAAAGAGCAGATTATGACATCATTAAATTTCAATCTAAAGGAATAAAAGAGACCAATGCCCTACTCCGACTTAGCGATAATAAAATGGATATTCGTGGGGTTTCAAGCATTGCAATTAGTGATTCCCAAAAAGTAAAAATCTTTCCATACGGAGAAAAAGTAGTAGTTGGAGAAAACCGAAACATTAATTGGGAAGGTCAAGTTTTGGGTGGCTATGGAATCTTTACAGGTCGAAATTTTGATTTTGATTATAATAGTTTTGGAATGTCTTTGGATAGCCTAGATTCTTTTGTGATTCAAGTTCCAGAAGGTGAAAATCCAGATGGGAGTCCCATCTTAAAACCTATTTATACACAAATTGAAAATACTTCAGGCTATCTGCAAATTGATGCTCCTGGTAATAAATCAGGTAAAGATAATCTTCCAGAATTTCCTTCTTTTGAAAGTAAACGAAACAGCTATGCATATTATAGCAGTCCTGATATTCAGGGAAATGCCTATAGTCGAGATGAGTTTTTCTTCGAAATCGAACCTTTTACTTTTGACAGTTTAGATTCATTTGATCCTTCTGCGATAGGCTTTTCAGGTAAATTAAATTCTGGTGGAATTTTCCCAGATCTTGAAGAAGAATTAAAAATACAACCTGGTGATCGTTCGCTTGGTTTTGTTACTCAAACGCCTCCAGGAGGCTTAGATGTATACAAAGGAAAAGGTAATTATACTAGTGAAATTTCTTTAAATAACTCAGGTCTTACAGGTAAAGGTACGGTAGATTATTTGACCTCCTCCATGGATTCCGATGATATTGTCTTTCTACCTCAAAAGATGAAAGCTACCGCAAAAGACTTTAGTATTGAAAAGAAGGAAGGAGGAGTAGAATATCCAGAAGTGAATGCAAAAGATGTAAGTGTAGATTGGACACCATATAAAGATAGCATGTATATCAAGTCTAAAGATGATCCCTTTAAGTTTTTCAATAATGAAAAAGAATTGAACGGAGATTTAGCTCTTACCCCTGGTGGACTTTATGGCTCCGGAGATTTATCTTGGGATCAAGCCACCATGAAATCGAAAGAATTGAAATTTAAAGCGTTTGGAGTAAGTTCAGATACGTGTAATATTGAAATCAATGCATTGGATAGTGACAAGGTCGCCTTCAATTCATCTAATATGAAAGCGGATCTAGATTTTAAGACACAAAAAGGAACCTTAGAAGCAAACAATGCTGAAAATATTCCTACGAATCTCCCCCACAACCAATACTATACTACCCTAGATTATTTTATTTGGGATATGAAAGAAGAGATGATGAATATCACCTCTAAATCGGGAGCCATTGGAAAATTTGTATCTACGGCTAAAGGCCAAGACTCCCTTTCTTTTAGTGCTTCTAATGCTTTATTTGATATGAAAACGCATACTCTTTCGGTAGAAGGTGTACAATTTATAGAAGTCGCTGATGCCATCGTTTATCCTGATGAAGGAAAGCTAACTATTCAAGCAGGTGCGGCAATGGAGCGTTTAAAAAATGCTAAAATTGTAGCCAATACTACCAATAAATACCACAATATTAATCGAGCAGAAGTGAGTATTAAAGGAAAGAATAGTTATGCAGGAAAAGGATATTATCAATATAATGTAGGTACAAAAGAGCAAGAAATTTACATGGATAATATTTATGTAAGTGAAAAACCTAAAGACAACTTTGTGACCAAAAGTAGTGGTAAAATTAAACAAGGAGAGAAATTTTATATCGACAACCAAATTATGTTTAAAGGTGATGTAAAATTAGAAGCCAATGCTAAAAACCTGAACTTTAATGGCTTTGCTAAACTAGAATCCAAACGCCTTAAGAATCCACCTTGGTTTTCTACAAAAAGTTTGATTGATCGAAACAAAGTCATTGTTAAATACAAAAAGCCTAAAACACCCGATGGAGGCCATTTACGTGTAGGACTTGCTTTTAACCAAGACACGGTAGCCCTTTATAACCGCGTAATGGAACGACCAATTAAAGCCATGGACCAACGGGTGTTTAACGCCGAAGGTATTGTTTATCACGATAAGAAAAGACAACAATTTCTTTTTGGTGATTCTTTAAAAATATTTGGAGCCGACATTAAAAAAGGGAATAAACTAGTTTTTAATGAAAACTCGGGTAAAATCGAAATGGAAGGTATTTTTGATTTTGACAGTGGCTTCAAAGAAAATCTGATTTTTGATATTGCGGGTACTGCTTCAGCTCAACATCGAACCTATGATACTCAATTTAAAGTAATTGCAGGCCTTGATGTCCCTTTACCTGAAAAGTGTCTATTAGCTCTTGCCGATGACCTTATTGCCAATAGTGAAAGTTTACCTGATGTAGAGAATTTTGATCCTTGGGTAGAAAAAGCCTTAGCGGAATTAATTGATCAACCTAAGCAATTAGAAAAGGTACTTCAAAAGATGAAAACCAACCTAGAAATTGATTTACCCAAGGAATCAACCTATAAGTTCTTTTTAAGTAAACTCCCATTTAAATGGAATGAGGAAACCTTGTCATTTACTTCTTTAGGTTCAACAGGTGTAGGTTCTATTGGTGGCAAAACAATCAATAAAGTCGTGCGTTGTTATATCGAGATCTTAAACCTTCCTACGGGAGATGTCTTTACCATGTACCTTGAATCTCCGAGTGAAATGTGGTATTATATCAACTACGATAATGGCGTTCTGAAAACCATTTCTTCTAATGAAGCTTATAATGAAGTTTTATTATCTATGAAAAAGAAAGATGCTTTTGTCAAAATGCCTTCTGGTCAAACCATTGAAATTACTATTGACAATGTAAATGCAGTAAACTTTTTCCGAAGTAGAATGCGTACATAATCAATGGCTTAATACAAAACAAAGGCGATTAGAATTTGATTCTAATCGCCTTTGTTTTTCAAATAACTTTCATAAATTTATTGACGTCCGGGGTAAACTTTTAAAGCTTCCTCTAAACAATCCATAGCCTTAGATAAATCTTCTTTATTTAAAACATAAGCCATACGCACTTCTTGCTTCCCTAGTCCTTCCGTCACATAAAACCCAGTTCCAGGTGCCATCATTACTGTAGATTCTTTATAAGAAAAATCTTCTAATAACCATTTACAAAATCGCTCTGCATCATCAATTGGTAATTGTACAAAAGCATAAAATGCACCTTTAGGAGATGGACAAATTACGCCATCCATAGCTTGTAATCGCTCTATTAATAAACGCCGCCGACCATCATATTCTACAAAAGCTTCCTCTAAATAACTATTGGGAACATCTAGCGTCGCTTCTGCTAATATTTGAGCTAAAGTGGGTGGACTTAGTCTTGCTTGAGCATATTTCATAGCTGTAGCCATTACTTCCTTATTTTTGGAAACAATGGCGCCTATGCGTGCACCACATGCACTGTATCGCTTGGAAATCGAATCAAAAATTATTGCATGTTCATCCAATCCATCTAAACGCAATATGGAAAGATGCTCATGGCCTTCATAGCAAAACTCGCGGTAAACTTCATCAGAAAACAAAAATAGATCATGCTTAATTACAATATCTCTTAACTTTTGTAATTCTTCTTTAGCATATAAATACCCTGTTGGATTTCCTGGGTTACAAATTAAGATTCCTTTTGTTTTTGGAGTAATTAATTTTTCAAATTCTTCGATTGGAGGTAAGGCATAACCATTAGAAATATGGGCGGTAACAGGCACCAAATTAATTCCCCCCGTATTGGCAAATCCATTATAATTTGCATAAAACGGTTCAGGGACAATGAGTTCGTCTCCTCGATCCAAACAAGATAACACCCCAAATAAAATGGCTTCTGATCCTCCAGTAGTTACGATGATATCTTCATAACTTACTTTAATCTCAAATCGATCATAATATTGAACTAATTTTTTCCGATAGGATTCAAAACCTGCGGAATGACTATAAGCTACAATTTCTAAATTAGATTCTTTCACCACATTCAACGCAGAAGAAGGCGTTTTTATATCTGGTTGTCCGATGTTTAAATGATAGATATGTACTCCTCTCTTTTTAGCTGCTTCCGCAAAAGGCACTAATTTTCGGATAGGTGAAGCAGGAATAGAACTTCCTCTTTTAGAGATATTGGGCATGATTTGATATTTTTCGAGATCCGTTTGTTAAAATAAAGCATAAAATTAAAAAAGCACTGTGAAAATCACAGTGCTTTTAAATAATATTTTTTATTTAAGAATTTTAATTCCCAAATACATTACCTTCTTTCTTTTCAGGTAATCCAGCAGGCTCTGCTAAAACTTCTCCTCCAATAGTAATTACAATTGGATCTTCTTTCACATTCGTCCAAATTCGTACACTTTTTCGGAAAGGACCAACACGCTTAGTGTCATAAGTCACTTTGATTTCTTTTGTTTCTCCAGGTAAAATTGGAATGTCTCTGTCGTACTTAGGTACGGTACATCCACAACTTCCTTTTGCATTAGAAATAATAAGAGGCTCTGTTCCATCATTTACATAGGTAAACACACGTGCTCCATCAGAATTTTTCTCAATTTTCCCATAATCCATATGCGTTTCAGTAAACGTCATTTTTGCACCACTTTCTGGCTGAACGGCAGGTGTTTCGACCTTAGATATACTTTCTTTAGCAGGTTTTGCATCTTGAGCTACAATTGCAGAAGAGATGAATAAACCTAAAATAAATAGAGTGAATAATTTTTTCATGGTAAATTTAATTTAATGTTTTGTTATCCAAATTTAAGGCTTTTTTTTAGATTTTTAGCAAAAGCCTTTAACTATTTGCTTAGTTATTTAATGGTGTTCCAATTTTCATACCAAAAGTATATCTATTTCTACTTTAATTTCTATTTTTTGTTGCGTTTTCAAAAAACATTAAATCCCTCTTAACAAAATATTAAAATTTGACTGAACTATTTAGCAAGGGGATATGCCTAAATAAAATACACGTTCCCAACCATACAATCCCAATGTTTTTTCGTAACTTTGCGCACGGAAAAATCTGTTAAACATGACTGAAAACCCGAGTACCAAATCTTCAAATATTCAAATCTTTATTGATCAAGTATTAAAAGATTTTAGAATTTGCTGCATTAGCCGCGAAACCAGCTTCTTAGGAAGAAAGGAAGTCTTACGTGGTAAAGCGAAATTTGGTATTCTTGGTGATGGAAAAGAACTTCCTCAAATTGCCATGGCACGCTTTTTCAAAAAAGGAGATTTTAGATCAGGATATTACCGTGATCAAACCTTTATGATGGCTAAAGATATGTGTACTGTAGAAGATTTTTTCGCTCAACTTTATGCAGATGTCGAAAATGATCCTTATTCTGGTGGTCGACAAATGAATTCCCACTTTGCGACAGAGCTTGTAGATAAAGATGGAAATTGGACGGAGCACAAAAACAGATTTAATGTAACTTCCGATATCTCTCCTACTGGAGGCCAAATGGCACGTGCAGTTGGAGTCGCACTAGCCTCCAAACTCTATAGAAATACACCAGAATTAGGCGAAAATAATTTTTCAACTAATGGGGATGAAATTTCTTTTTGTACCATAGGTGACGCAAGTACTTCTGAAGGCGTCTTTTGGGAAAGCATCAATGCGGCAGGTGTCCAAAAAATCCCATTAGCTGTTTTTGTTTGGGATGATGGTTACGGAATTTCTGTGCCTATCGAATACCAAACTACCAAAGGAAGTATTTCTGAATTATTGAAAGGGTACAAACCTGGAAAAGATGGTAAAGGCGTGGATATCTATAAAGTAGAAGCCTGGAACTACCCCAAACTCATGGAAACCTTTGAAAAAGGAATTTCTAAAATTCGGGAAACACATACTCCTGCCATTTTTCATGTCATCGAATGTACACAACCGCAAGGACACTCTACATCAGGTTCTCACGAGCGGTATAAATCTCAAGATCGATTAAATTGGGAAAAGGAAAAAGACGGATTAGTTTGGATGGAAAATTGGATCTTAGACAAAAAGCTCGCAACCCAAGAAGAATTGGACAAAATCAAAGCAGAGGCTTTGGCTTTAGTCAAAAAAGGACAAAAAAATGCTTGGGACAAATATTATAATCCTATTAAAAAGGATTTGGCAAAAATCCTTCCTTTGATTCAAGGATTAGCTCC
>JAHDCJ010000118.1 GCA_020629935.1 Saprospiraceae bacterium
TATAGCAATCATCACCGAGTCTGGAAAATTAAAGGCTCGATTATCCTCTACATGCATAGTCCCAAATATATAAGAAGCTTCTTTCAGTCCATTGCCCTCTATTTTCCACAATAAATTGTAGTTGTTGTCTTCTTGTGAAAATGAAATAGAAATAGAAAGAATTAAGCAAGCAAAAAGTATAAAAATACGGTTCATAAATTAAAGATTTCTAAATGAGAAAAATAGGCTATGTAATTTTGTACATGGTATTTCCCGAATAATTTAAAATAAGTTTTAATTTAGCGAAAAATATTTTAAAATCATACTTTAAGTATATCCGCTATTACTAAAAAGTTTTGATTAAACACGAGTACTATTCTTTGAAACCACAAACTTATGCCTTTAGTTTCTGTTCTATTATTCTTTTTGGGTTGTTTATTGATCTACCTAATGGTTTTCTTATTTAAAAGAAAACTTAAAAAAGATATCGAAAGACATCTTCTTTCTGAGGATGATGCGATTACTATTGCTAAAGAAATCGTAGATCTATTTCCCGCAAGATTTGAAAATAATAGCTTGATTAATGTATATTATTCTGTTGTAGGAGAGGATGCTTTTGATCAAAATGAAATGCACTCCATAGATAATGCTATTTTCTTTGAGTTTGAAGAGGATACTTGGTTAAGTATTATGTATAATTCAGTATTGGAATTATATCAAGTAGATCATACCAACCCCATGCAATTGGATTTGGAGTATGAATTAACTAATATGAACAAGCATAGCGCTTGGGAAAAAATGATACTCCAAGAAGTGAAAGAAGTACAAATAAGTACTGCGAAAATAGACCGTGTTCTTTATCCTCAAGAGGTAGTTTTAAACTTTAAAGAAGCGGAGGTTTATATTTGTTTTAGCAAAAAAGAAAAAGGGGAGAACCACACCATACATTTTGGGATCGAATGGCTTTATCTAATTTTTGATAAAAGTACATTTGAGAATCGACGGGATGTTATCCTTAATTCTGGTCAATAAAAAAGGTTACTTCTATAGAAGTAACCTTTCCAATGTGCATTTTAGAAATGAAATGTGATATTCATTAAAATTTTCCATTGCTATTTTTTCTTTCCGCCTCTGGAAGAATGGTTTCGATCACATCCCAATGCTCTACGATTTGTCCATTTTCTAATCGAAATAAATCATAAAATGAAGTATGTTCTCCTTTGCCAAATTTCCCTTCACTCATAGCCAAAACGAAATTGCCTTCGCCTAAAATTTTATGAGTTTTAGTGTATTCCATCACTAAATTATTCTCAGCGAAATATTTCATTGCTTCACCAAAACCATCTAGACCGTCTGCAACTGCGGGATTATGTTGGATATATTTTGTAGGGTTGATGTAAGTCGTTATTTTTTCATTTTGATGATTAAGAAGAACATCATCTATAAAACCTTTAATGATCGACTTATTCGCTTCGGTTTTGTCTTTGTCTGTAATTTCTGTAGCGCCATCAATTTGTGTTCGGCCACTAGGATTTGGAGGTTTTATCTCAATTAAATTATCCCAATGTTCTACGATAAGTCCCTCTTCAAAACGGAAGACATCGAATCCGATTTTAGGACCAAAAAAATCATATTCTGTTTGCGTGAATACATAGTCTCCATCTTCAAATGCTCGAATTACATTTGCTTTAAATCCACCTGGAGGCGCATGCTTTATTACTTCACCAAATCCTGCCAAACCATCGCCAACAGCTAAGTTATGTTGGATATATTTATTTGGATTGATATACGAAATGGGGGTTTGATCACCCGTGTTAAAACTGTTTAATAAGGCGACTACTTTTTCTTTTTTTGATAATTCCATTACTTTTTCCTTTTTAGATGTTGAATTTAATTGAGTATTGGGTTTAGTATTATCACAGCTGCCGAATAAAATGACTAAGCATAAGACAACCCAACTTTTTACTACTTTCATTTGCATTTTTTGATTTTAATTTAATACAAAGATAAAGTGGAGGAATAAAAAGAAACAGGTAGAAATAATCCAAAGGACTGTCAAAATGGGAAAGTGGCTAGTTTTGGGCCAATCGAAAAGCTTCTGGAGAGGTTTGGGTATATTTTTTAAAATATTTATACAAGTTGGTCGGATCATTAAATCCAACATGATAAGCGATTTCTTTGATGGGCATAGAAGTATTCATGAGCAATCGTTTGATTTGCGTAATCACCATTTCATCAATAATGGTTTTAGCCGATTTGTTTAGTATGGATTTAGAAATGTTGTTTAAGGTTTTGGTAGAGCAGTTCATCATTTTTGCGTAATCCAATACTTTTTTGGTTTCAAAACAATGCGCTTCGATCAAATGTTGAAATTGAGTAAATTCTTGAACATATTTTTTTTGGGTAAAAATGGGGCTATGTTTAGTTTTTATTCGAAACAATTTGATAATGATCATATGCATGGCACTACGTATAATCCCTTCTGAAAATTCATCAAAATTTTCGTGATATTCGGCTTCTATTTGTTGAACCAATTTTATTAAATCATTAAAATCTCTAGTAGAAAGTTCGATTTTTGGGCTAGTCAACAGCTCATTAAAAAGCTGAAAAGATTTTAGAACCTCAATTTTGCTTAACTGACTTGCTAAAAATTCTTCTGTAAAAAGAAGCATATAGCCTTTGGCCGTTTTGCTTCTAAAGAATTTATGAAGCTGTCCTTTGCGTATGGTTAATAGCGTATTTTTCTTATAAGAATGATCGTTAAAATCAATGGTGTGTTTTCCTTTTCCATGCGTAATAATCAGGATTTGATAAAACTCAATTTTATGGATTATGGTGATGTCATGGTTTAACTTTCGTTTTAAAATTTCTTCTAAACGTAAGAGATCAAAATTTGACTTTGGTTGATTCTGATTGTTAAATGATATGTGTTTTATCTTTTTCATTTGAAAAAAGAAATAGTTTTAATCTTAACGAACTGTTTTTTTATTTACTCAAAATAATTTCTTATCCCAAAGGAGCGCAGAGGAAATAGTCATCGATCCATCTTTCAGCTAAATATACAAACATTAAATTTTTAACTGTCAAAAAAGGAATAATAATTCGCTTAAGTTGCTTCATGGCTTCATGCTGTATTTCTTCTTACAAAGAAAAGCAACAAGGAGAGATGCTTTTTTATTGAACTTATTGTATTTTTTACATTAAGTTCCTTATATTAACAATATGATTATTCGTTTTAAGAGATAATCTAATTCTTTTTTGAAATTTAAATGAATACTTATGAAAATACTTAATACTTTATTTTTAATTTTTGGTTTTACTTTTTTTCTATTTGGACAAAATATCCCCATTGATTTTGAAACGAATGGAAATGGCGCAAATTGGTCTTGGGTTGTTTTTGAAAATAGTACCAATCCACCACTTGAGATTGTTGACAATCCTGATCCTACTGGATTAAACACCTCTTCTAAAGTGGCCAAATTTACAGCGCTTCAAGCTGGACAACCTTTTGCAGGTTGTGAAAGTTTACATGGGTCAGATATTGGATCTTTTACGATTACTCCTTCCAATTCCATCATTCGAATTATGGTTTGGAAATCAGTAATTAGTGATGTAGGAATAAAATTAGTGCGAAGTGATAATTGGTCTTTAGGTGAAATTAAAATAGCGAATACTAAGGTCGAAGAATGGGAACAACTCACGTACGACTTTTCGAGTCACATGGGGAATCCCTATGATCAAATTGTTATTTTCCCAGATTTCAATGCGAGAGGATCAGATAATATCATTTACTTTGATGAAGTGTACGGAGAAGAAGCTATGGCGACTTCAGTAAATCATGTTAGCGAAAATGAATTTAGCATGTTCCCTAATCCAGCAAGCGAAAAACTTTTTATTCAATCAACTAAAGAAGTGGAAGGAATAATCATTTATTCTATAACTGGTAAAATGCTAATTAGCGAAATGAATTTAGGTTTTGAAACTACTTTAGATATTAGCGATTTAAGTAAAGGAATGTATTTAGTAGAAACCATTATTAATGGAGAAAAACAAATAAAAAAATTGATTAAGAATTAAAATTTTTAATACAAAGAATTTAAAAAATAAGTCCCAATGTCTATACAAGACATTGGGACTATTTAGATGGTGAAAGTAGTTGAAATTATCACCAATTTTGGGTTGAAAAACCAAGTGTGAAAAATGAAAACGCCTTTTATATGCTTACTGTATAATTATTTTTTTGGTCAAAGATTGATTGTTAATATTTAGTTGTACTAAGTAAAATCCTTTCGCTAAATGGTCAAGCGAGATTTGTTCTTGATAGGTTCCAATAGACAACGAACCTAATTGCTGATTGGCAATTAATTGACCTAAATGATTGTAAATTGAATAATTAACATCCGCTGATTCCTCTAATGTAAAATCAAGGATGGTATATGCTCGTGCAGGATTAGGATAAACGGACAGCTTTACTTCTTGTTCTTCAAAGGGAGAGGTAGTATTGACTAATTCAGGGGTATAAGAGAAAACACCATAACGTGTACTCGCCCACCACATGGTTCCTGCATCGTCAAATAATATTTTAGAACCAAATGAAGAATTAGCTTGTGGTACATCTTCAATAAGTAAATCATCCCAAGCGCCATTAAATAGGGTAGTTACTCCATATTGATGACTAAAGTATAATTTTCCTGTTGCATCACCTGCGATTGAGTATGTATAGGCAGTCGTCATTTCACCAATATTGTCCACTATAGGATTCGAGAATGTAGTGCCATCAAATTTGATGACTCCAAATTTATTGTCTTTGGTTACCCACATATTTCCATCAAGATCAAAATAAAAATTTCCGCTTGGTTTATCGATTGCAGGATGATCCATGCTATTATAAGTGGTCCAGACACCCGTATTAGAAACATGGTGAATGAGACTAGGATCTCGTTCGGTAATCCATACATTATCATTGGCATCTATGGCTAAACCTCCAATAGATAAAGAGGTAATTGGGGAGTTACTTTGGTTGAGCTCGGAAATGACTCCGTTTTCAATGATATAAATAGTACCAAAAGCTGGCACATAAATTTTTCCTTGGGAATCATAAGAGAAGCTTTTACAACTTGCTACATCTTCAAATACCCAGTTGGTACCGTCAAAATGATGAAGACCATTTTGTGTGGCAATCCAAACATCATTCTCGCTCAATACTAAAATATCTTGAATTGATTCAAATTGGGTTACAGTGGCAGGCATTGGGAAAAATGACCAACTTCCATCAGGAGCTAAAACTGAAAAATTATCATTTCCCGAAGTAATAAAATACAAATGACCATTCGCACCTTTATGAAAGTTTTTAATCCCATTATTTTCTAAAGTATGTGGAGCAATTAATGTGTTTTGGATAACACCATTATCACTAACGGAAAGGTGGATATTATTGTTTAACCATTGACGATTTTGTTCATCAATATGAAAGTAAGCGCTATAATTATTAAAAGCTTGAGTTTGTGCATTATCTTGCATAACCCAGGAGTTGCCTTCAAGTTTATACAGTCCATCCCATCGTGTATTAATATAAAGATCACCATTGCCATCTTCGGTAATTTTTACTACCTCCGATCCATTAGAAATAGGAAGCGTAAATTCTTCCCAGTTTGTTCCATCAAATCGACCCATTTTATCTAAGTCTCCAATCATGAAAAGATCTCCTGTATTGCTAAAATGTAAGTCGGCATGAAGGTAATTAAGGATGGAAGTCGTATCGGAAATGTTTGTCCAAGTGCCATTGGCAAACTTATAAAGATAATTAGAAGCCGCAAAAACTTCGCCGGCACTATTTATTTCCATATCCCATACATGAAACAAATTAGGATCTAAATCAGTTTGATCATATTGCGTCCAACTGGCACCTTGTTTTTGGAAAATACCTTCGGTGGTTGCTACCCAAATATCACCATTTGGGGCTACCTTAAGATCATACATCTCAATAGTTAAGGGATTGTAGTCGCCTACAGGCACAGAAGCGTTTACAAAACTATTGCCATTGAATTGAGCAACTCTTAAATCGTAGGTTCCTATCCAAATATTACCATTCGGTGCTTCGGTGATGGTTTGGATATGATTATCTGTAAGATTGGAATTGGCTTTTGTGAAAATGTTTTTTTCAAGGGTAGATTTATTCATAACCACTAATCCTGCATCTGTGGCCATGATCAGTTCTGTGTCCGTTTCAACCAAGTCATTTATTTTTTGTTGGCTTTGATAAGATACCCAATCTTGAGCGAACGAAACAAATGGAGTTAAGGCAAGTATAAGGCCTATTAATACAAATTTTATAAACTTCATGATGATCAATTTTAAGAATTCAGATGCTAGGTTAAACAGTCTAGGACGAAGAAAGTTGTAACTTCCTAAGTCCTAGATCCTCTTTTGTGTTTTAATTATTTTTTAATTGCAATTGCTAATGTCGTAGTCTTCTCTAACGTAGGTAGAATGTAAATCTCCATTTTCGTCCATCCAATCAATGACATAATTATCACATCTGAAATTTGGAGTCAATCGAGAATAATTTCCAAAATTTAAATCAACCACTACAATATTTCCTTCATAGACCCAATCGTTTCCAGTTAATGCTGGATTTTCTTCCATAAATTCTTCTAGGGTAGGGAATACATTGTCTGTATTTGCGTACAAAGTGAATCGCTTATCCGCAGTAAATTGATAAAGTACATTATCAAATCCTTCAATATGCCATCTGCCGATGATAGTTGCTTCGGCAATAGTTGGTGTTTCATCAATTACAGGTGGTTCTTCTTTTTCACAACTCATGAATGTGCTAACAAATACTAAAGCAAACAATAACTTTTTCATACGATTTATTTTTTTGTGTTTATTAAATTAATAATGTCAATGGCGACTTTTCAACTGTTTCTTTCTAAATACAATTCAAATGTAGAGGGAAATCAAAGGTTGTACAAGTAGAAGATAGCTTAAAAATTAGGTTTCTAACTGTCTATTTGTTTGTTTTTTTGCCTTAATTATTTTATAATGGTGGGATTATAAATAATAATTCAAAGAAAATTTATAAATGAAAATTCCTTCCTCTTTTTTATATGATTTAGTGCATTCTTTGACAAAATCGGAGAAAAGGTATATAAAAGTACATGCAGGATCAGGTGAAAAAGACTATATACAACTCCTAAATGCCCTTTTGTTGCAAAAGTCATTTGATGAAGATCAACTCATAAAAGATAATCGAAATGCTAATTTTATAAATCACCTTGCCGTAAATAAGCGGTATTTATATGAGTTAATATTAAAATCGTTGACGAATTTTGGTCAAAAATCATTAGAAGATAAAATTTTTGAAAAAATCAATGCAGCCAATGTGCTCATAGAAAAAGGACTTTTTGCGGCAGGATATAGCGAATTGAAGAAAGGAAAAAAGATAGCGGAGAAATATGAGTTGTTTGAATTACAAATTATGCTCAATGGAATAGAGAAACAAATGCTTTCTAATCGACAATTTAAAGCACCAAAGGATCAGACCATCCAACAAGTTTTTGAAGTAGAAATGAATAGTTTGGATCAATTAAAAAACACCAATGAGTATTGGTATTTAGCACAGCAAATGGCCCAATTTCAAATGCGTTTTCAAAAAATTCAAAATGAGAGTCAACAAAGGAATTTAGATGAAATAACCCAATCACCTAAGTTTAATTCCCTAAACTTCGCCACAAATTTTAAAAGTAGGATATATTATTTTCAAGCCAATGCAACGCACCTTTTTATACAAGGAAAGGTAAAAGAAGCCTATGAAATGAATCGTCAGTTTTTAGATTTATTAGAGGCAAATCCTCATTTTTTAAAAATGTATGCAGAGCGTTATCTGGCTACCTTAAATAATATGTTGATTGATAGTTTGATTATTGGTAAATATGATATCCTAGAAGAGGGGATCAATCGGCTAGTCCAAATCTTAGAACGACCAGAATTTAAGCAAATCAAAAATATTAAAGTCAGGGTATTTAGGCAACGTTATCTCTTACTTATGAATTGGAGTTTAAGCCAAGGAGAATATAGTAAAGCTTTAGAGTGGATTCCTGCGATTGAGCAAGGACTTCTTGAATTTGGAAACAAAATAGAAAGACATCATCGCATTACTTTTTATTATTTGAGTGCGTACTTACTTTTTCAGAATAGCCAGTTTGATGAAGCCTTGAAATGGAATAACCTAATCCTAAATGATCCAAAAGAAGATGTGGTAAAAGAGATATTTTACTTTGCTCGGAATTTAAATCTTGTTATTCATTATGAACTTCAAAACTTTACCTTACTAGATTCGTTATTATCATCAACACCAAAGTATTTAAAAAGTAGAAGATCAATATATGCTACAGAAAAAAGTCTCTTTAAATTTCTTCGAAAGTTGTTAAATTGTGTAGATAAAAAGGAAAAACAAAAGCTCAAAGTAGATTTTAAAAATGAAATGGAGATCCTTTATCAAAAACCGAGTGAAAAAAGAGTGTTTAATTATTTAGATTTGCGAAGTTGGACAGGAAATGAAAAATCACTTAAGTAATTTATATTTATGTTAGACATGTTAAAAGATTTGCCAAAGGCAACTAAGGTTTTTTTGGTAATTAACGTAGCCTTATTTATTCTAACGGCTATATTCCCTCCATTAATGCAGATATTGGCTTTGCATTATTTCGAGAGTTCGCTGTTTATGTTTCATCAAACGCTTACTCATATTTTTATGCATGGCGGTTTAGCGCATATTATGTTTAATATGTATGCTTTAATCCTATTTGGTAGTATTGTAGAAAAGGTTTTAGGTACTAAGCGATTCTGTATATTGTATTTTTTCTCTGCTATCGGTGCATTTGTTTTGCATATGGGCATTGTTTGGTTTCAATTATCAGAAGTGCCTGCGGATACTATAAATCAACTTTATACCAAAGGAGCAGAGATTTTGGCGGATGGAATGAATTATTCTGATGAATACCTTGGAGCCTTAAATCTTAAGTTTAATAGTGCAATGGTAGGAGCTTCAGGAGCCATTATGGGACTATTAATGGCGTTCGCACTTTTGTATCCCAATGAAAAACTTCAAATCATTTTTATTCCAATTGCATTTAAAGCAAAGTATTTCATTCCCTTTTACATGTTGATTGAACTTTTTCTTGGAGTACGTAATTTTGAATGGGATAATATTGCCCACTTTGCTCACTTAGGGGGTGCAATTTTTGGCGGATTATTGATGTTTTATTGGATCAATAAAATGAAGCGTCATAATGAACAACAACGAAAAATATATAACGATCAATCTAGTATTGAAGAGGTTTAAGAATGGATTATTCGTTTCTTGCCTCAATAGTTTTACGGATGTTGAGTGTATTAACCATACAGTTTTCCATGTTGCCTACCGTAAGCACAAATTGTTGTTCAACCTTATGTCCTTTTTGATAAGTAGCGGGATGCCATCTAGGCATATTACAAATGGCTTCCAATAATAATGCATCTACTTTTTCATCTTTAGAACTTTCAAATATTTGTGCCTCATTGATTTCTCCAGCTTCATTAATGGTAAATTTTATAGCTGCTAAGTCGTAGTTGATAAAAGTTCCTGATGGGATTTTTTCAATCGCCTGTTTGCTTAGATATTGATTCAACGATTTCTCTCCACCAACAAAAGAGGCTTCTTGTTCTGGCTCTATAGTAAAAACGAAATTGAAATCTTTTACCTCATTATGTGAAAGTGTATTTTCGGGCATATACCAAACCGTTACTTCAAGATCAGTCCCAAGGTCTGCCTTCTTCATGAGTTCTTTTTGTGCTTTAGTGAACTGATCATTTTTTCCAATGACCTTCTTTTTTTGGCCTTTAACGGTAGCAGCAACTTCCACAGAGACAAAAGATCGAATCCAAGAAGATTTATAGAATCGATTCAAATCTACAATCGAATGCACGTCTTTTAATTTTTCTTTTGTTGTAGAGAAAGGAGGGTAAATTTTATTTACTTCAAAGTGTGGTACTTCGGTTGTACTAACTTGGGATGCAATAAAAATAGGACTAGCAAGTACAATAAAAAATAAAGTGCACAGTTTTTGAGTAAGATTTTTCATAAAAAAAAGTTTATAGTTTTAAACCAATCAAATAATGATTAATGTTCTCGTACAATATATCATTTTATTTTCATACGTGCTAGACTTTATTGCTTGTCCTAAAGAATTTATTATTTATTTAACACTAGGACTTTTGTCTTAAACCGTCTTTTTTTCTTTTCGCTCCAACCTACGATGGTGTACCAACCATCACCTAAACCATACAAATTGACAAAAGCTTGATTGTTGATGAAATTTAAAGTAAGATCACGAACTATACGACCATCACTGGCTATCACTTGCGCAGATAATTCACCTTCATAATTTAAATCGATTTGGACGGCACATTGAGTTGGATTAGGGTAGATTTGAAAGGATTCTACTTCGTTAGTCGCTTCTTTGCCTGTGAAATATTGTTCTGCAAAATCAAAAGCTTTTATGCCTATTTCTTCTCCAATAAGACGGCCTGGAATATCATCAGCAGGTGGATGAATACCTCCATAAATTCTGGACAAACTGCATTGGTCAGAAGCATCTCTATAAGTAGCCCATTGTAAAATAAGATCCGTACTTGGACCATCTTCAAAAACTAAAAATTGTTCTTTTTCGCAGAAAAATTCGCCTACACCACCTGGGAAATATGGATCACCCGTCATCGCAGTTAAGACTTCTGCCGCGGCACGACTAAAAGTAGAATGTCCAGAAATATAACCCGCAAAAGGAGGAGAAACAAAAGTGGGGCGTTGGTATGGCCACCAAGAATTGGCTCTTACCCAATCTACTCCAGCTACATCAACAACGGGAGATTGGATATAATCAGGGCCACGCCATGCTTTTAATTTGAGTTCGTTGATATATTCTCCATCTTCTCCTTGAAGCGAATCTCCTGCTTGAATCATTTCAATGTAGCCCGGAATAAGGGGCAAACCTCCCACATGATAATTAGGTAAATTCGGATCGCTACTTTGGCCTAAACTTGCCATACCACGTATAGCAGAAACAGGACGAATGTAATCATACCATCCCTTGATTCCCCATACGGCAACTGCGGCATCATGTAAAGCACCTCCTAAGGCAAAATAACCTTTAACATGCCATTCTAAAGCATCCATTGCTTCTCCTTGTCCTCGCATTTTAAATTCTAATTCGGGATGATCACAGATATAATTGAAAATGGTAAACCAATGCCCTGGAGGAGTTTCAGAATCTGGTCCATCCGCCCAAAATTCCGCTAAGACACGTGTATAATCTGCTCGATTTACCATTTGAGGAGGATAGGGTTGACCCGTACTCGGATTTATTGAGTATCCTGTGCCAGTATCCCCACCTTCGAAATAGTTATAGAATTCATCATAATCATCAATCGAAGTCGGATAATCTGTAATATTTCCAATGGAAGCAGGGGAGATATCGATCATAATACTGTCGGCAGGATCTAACAAAGAAGACCAAACGTTGACCATCGTAAAGCCCCATTTATAATCATTGGTTTGAGCCCCTCCATTTAAAGTATCGATATATGGTGGTGGTCCTGGATCATGATAAACCCAATATTCATTTCCATCTCTTTGATAAATTTCTGCTTCATCTCTTTGAAGCGAAAAGGGGAGTACTTGCCCCCATTCTGGACTGACAAATGCGGGAACAGAGTTTCCAAATGGATTGCCTCCTTGATCAATAAATAAAGCAAAAGAAAGCGGTTGCCAACGATTTAAATCATCAATTTCAAAATCTTCGGGTTGGTCTACTCGCATACTTGGGTTCACTGGTTCATAAAACAAATTTTCATAGCTTCCTGCTTCATTGGCACCATCTTGAAGGCCATAAGCTATGATTTGTTGAGCGATATAGTTGCCCAATTCCGCCGGACCACATTTATAATCTGTTCGCCTATTTTGTCGATCATAACCGAGTTCATCCATGAGTCCATCAATGGCCCGATCAACGAATTCCTGACCTGGAGATCCTTGAAAACGGTGTTGTAATAATCGATAGGAAGCAAAACTAATGGCTTCTTCTTGGGCAGCCTTTCGATCTTGAGTCTTAGGTGTTCCTGTAAAAGGACAAGTAAATCCATTTAGGGTTTTACCTAAAAAATAGGTTTGGGCTTCGTCACTGTATACCGCCCAAGCATCATACATTGCGATGCTAATGTGAAACAAATTTCGAGCATGGATGGTTGGACGAGCTAAATCCGTACGGATGCCATTTAGCAAAGCTTCATTCCACAAACGTGCAGTGGAATGTTGGGCTTCTGCTATAAAGGTGCATGAAAAGAGAAGAAGTAAATAAATGCTTAATTTTTTCATAGTTACTAAGGAAACACTTAATTTATGAGTAATTGAGAAGATTAAAAGTACTAATTTATTTGTTCGAAAAGTGGCTAATAATTGATTTCTATGTGATTTTAACACTTGCCTTTGACTAATTTTTTATTCAAATTATACAAGCAATTTGAAAATTATCATCATCTATCCAAAAAATCCCCTATTTTTACCTAATATAATCAATAAGAATCAGATTAAATTATCTTGACTCATGGGAAAATTAAAATACTTCGCTTCGTATATCGTTCCATTATTAGCTTTATTAACGTTTTATACCACAGGCGTTTATGCTTATATCGGCATCCTTTTTCTTTATGTAGCTATTCCTATATTAGAACAAGTCATCACACCCGACACCTATAATTTAGATGCGGCAGAGAAAGAACTAGCCAAAGAAGATATTTACTTTGATATGGTTTTATATGTATTGGTCATCTTGCAGTTTGTAACGATTTATTGTTTCTTGGTGACCATTTCAGATCCAACCTTAATGGTTACAGATATTATCGCTAGCGTATTAATGATGGGTACTGTGCTTGGGGCTATAGGAATTAATGTTGGACATGAACTGGGGCATAAAACAAACGAGCCTATAAAGCAATTATTTGCTCAAATGATATTAACGACTTCTGTGCAGAATCATTTTATGACCTATCATAACAGTGGACATCATAAAGATTTAGGTACGCCTGCGGATTTGACCTCTGCGAAAAAAGGAGATAATTTTTATTGGTTTGCCTTACGATCTCAAATTGGAGGATATTTTAAAACATGGAAATTGGAAGCTAATAAATTATCAAAACAAGGCAAAAATCCGAATTTAAATCCGATGATTATTTATACTCTTCTTCCAGTTATGTTATTTCTAGGTATTTATTATTTCTTTGGTTTTTATGTAATGGTTTGCTATTTCGTAGCTAGTGTTTTTGGTATTTCGATTTTAGAAGCTCAGAACTTTTTTGCCCATTATGGCTTACGCCGAAAGAAAATGGAAAATGGTAGATATGAACGTGTACAACCCATTCATTCATGGAATTCTGATCATATTTTCGGTCGAATTATTTTATTCGAATTAACAAGACACTCCGATCATCATCATATGGGAGGAAAGGCTTATCAGGTTTTAGAATCTAAAACAGAAAGTCCAATATTACCTTATGGTTATCCAGCTATGTTGATGTTATCTTTCTTACCTTTTTTATTCCGTCCAATCATGGAAAAACAACTTAAGCTTTATGGCATAGAATAAGTTGAAATCTATTTATTTAATTCACTTAACCATGCGGGTGGTTGTGTATTGGATAAATCAAAACAGCTAGACATGCCCTCAGTGTATCGAGTTTGAAAAGGCGTTTCTTCTATTTCTAAATCATGGAATAATTGAGCGGATTTTGAATTTCCTATTTTGATATAGTCAAAGTCACTTTTCTTATTTTTATTCCAAAGCAAAGACATATTTTTTTGTACGTTAAACGTAGATTTAAAATTAGTTTGACTTTGTAGGAGTTGACCATCAAGTCTAGAATATAAATTCGATTGGACATCAAAGTTAGTAGGTTTTCCTGTGGTAGGTAATTTTAAGGTGAGGTAATTTTCACCTTCTTCTTCAAAGGCTTGAGTTGTACAATAACCATTTTCGGTTTGGATGTGGATGTCTTGTGTAACTTTAGGAAGTCCCCATATTTTATTACCACGCAATTGGTTTTCATAAGAAGTTACGGGCATGGCAGCAATGTAATATCCAAAGTGTTTGAAGCTACTCATTATGACAGGAAGGATAGGCGGTTGAAATCCGGTATTAACCATTACGGGAATGGCAACGGCAATTTCATTATACGGTAAAACGCCCATAACGTTTTTGTATTCGTAACAAGAGAAGGCAATAAGCGCACGACCCTTCGTCGTTTTGACAGGTGAAATTTTTGGATGAAGTTCTTTAGAAATCAATTTTTGTGCTTGTTTAAAGGAACACATAAAAATTCCAATAGAACAGGTTACATCCGCATAAAATGTAGGAAATTGATAATCTTTTTTTATACGATCTGTTAAGGCAAGCGGTTGATTAGCTGGCTTCAATTTAAACCGATTGAAAAAATCATTTTGAAAAACCTTGTCCTTTGTATTTTCGTGTAATTGTGGTGGAATTTCTCGTAAGGCTTTCATAGTATGGCTGATTTGTTAGTGCAAAAGTAAGCATTATTTTACGTATTTCATCAAGTTGATTTCCTTGATGTTTTTGGGAATCGTTTTCCAATAGATTTTTTCTTCTTTTAAGATATGAATTTCTCTAAAAATACCCTGATAAGTGAGGATATAATTATTCTCCAAAAATACTCTTTTTTTTCTACTGCTCATCGAGAAATCTCTTTTCCCATCGATCATCATATGAATGGGTTTGCCTAATTCGAGGTTGGCTATTTTGAAATTTGTTCGTTGGGGTTCTCCAATTTTCCAATAGTCCCAATGTAAAAACAATTCAAGTTGATCTTTCATTTTTAAATCAAAAATTTCAAATTGAAATGGTCGTTTGCTTAAAGCTCCAAACTGTATTTTACTTACTGTATTTTTTTGACTCAACCCATTGGGGATTGAGCGAAAGGCTTCTTTTTTATTTGGATTATTTAGGCAGTCTAGATTATGGAGATCTTCATCTGAGAAAAAATTATGATCAGAAAGAATAACTAAATTATCAACTATTCCTATTTTGTTTTGGTAGCATGTAGGACTAATCAAAAGTTGATCTTTTTGGATGGAAGTAGGTGAAGGTACTTTATCTTTCCATTGTACAAAAGCTTGTCTAGAATCGAAGTTTTTATAGGCTTTATCATAAGTATAAGAATTGTTAAATACTTGAATAAGATGATAAGGCTTTGTCTGAATATTCATGTTAAATTTTTCTCAGATACTTAATCCAATTACCATAAAATAGGATTTTTATTTTTTCTTTTTCTTCAAAAAAAGGAGCTAATTCATTGTCAAGCCAAGCCTCTATTTCTTTATACGAAATTTGATTGTTGTTGATCTGATGACTAATATTACTTTGAGTAGTAAAATACAATTTTAAATCTTCTTGACTAAACAATACCTCATTTTCATACCGTTCTTCTTCTATAAATTCAAAGCCATATTTTGCTAAATTTTCATTGCTCCAATCAAATTGATTATTGCGAGGCGGAGAAGGATATTTTTTTAAGTATCGACTGGGCAACCAATTGGAAAATAAAGGCTCATCTTTCATTTTTCCTAAGAAAAAATTATCATAAATAATTAACCATTGTTGATCTTTTAATAAGCGATAACATTCTTTTAAAAACAAAGGAATATCAAACCAATGTACACCAGAACTTACAGTAATCATTTCAAATTCATCGTCATCAAAAGGTTGAGATTCTCCAGGAGATTTTAAAAATTGTATTCCTTCTATGGTTCGAGCATGTACTAACATTTCTTCTGAAATATCCGTACCATAAATCTCATTTCCTAAACCAATTAATGCTTGAGTAGATAAACCTGTACCACAAGCAATGTCTAAGATTTTATCTAATTTTTGATTATTTAATTGTAGTCTATCTTTTACTTTGCCAATAGAAGTTTTATGAAAATAAGGCCTCCCTTTTTTGTATCGTTCAGCAGTGGTTTTATATGCGAAATGGTTTTTCATTTTATTCGATAAATATATTAGGAATCATAAATGTCGTTCGCTGAAACGACTTTATATTATTAAGATTTAAATTAAAATTTTTCTAGCAGATAGAAAATGAAATCCTATACTATATGTTGAAAATGATATTCCATATAAAATCGTTTATAATTTTATCAGTTTTTCACGATAAGATGATTTTCCAATTTGAATTTCTAATAGATATAAACCAGAAGGATAATGGATCATTTCTAGTTGAGTTTGACCAATTCCTTTTTCGGTAAAAAGCAATCTTCCTGTAGAACTGAATATTTTAAGCTGAAAAGCTTCTTGGTTTTCTAGTTGAATAATCGTGTGCTCTTTTATTGGATTAGGCACCACAGAAAAAGGTGTCTCTTTGATTTGGTTTACTGAAGTAGAATTTCCAATTTGAACTTCTGTGTAGGTGGTGTCACTACAGCAAAAATTAGAGGTAATTAGGCTAACTTCGTACGTGCCATC